>CAKZMZ010000200.1 GCA_937129345.1 uncultured Thalassovita sp.
TAGATGTATTTTCTGCCAATCTGTTAGCAGTTTTGGCCATTTACTCTATTTTATCAGAAGAGAGAACTTATTTAAATGTGGCGCTGACCATGTCTTTGGTGGCTTTTGTAGGCACCATGACATTCGCCTATTACTTAGTACAAAAAAGAAGTAAACACAGAGACGATGATTAAAGAAATCCTAAGTTCCGTTTTTATATTGGTAGGGGCAGTATTTATGCTCATTTCATCTATCGGGATGATCAGGTTGCCCGATTTTTACATTCGCAATTCGGCAAGTACCAAAGCAGTAGTACTCGGCGTGTTGCTCATACTTTTGGGGGTTGGTATTCACTATAACGACATTATGATTTTTATAGAAATCTTTGCCATAATCTTTTTTATTTTTCTGATTTCTCCTTTAGCCGCACATATTGTATCTAGGGCTGCTGTGATCACGGAGGTTAAGTTTTGGGATAAGACCATTCTAAAAGATTTACAAGACTATAAAAAACAAAGAGCTGATAAAGAGGAGAGTTCAAGCTTAAAAGAGCAAGACTAGAACATTTACGATTTTAAACATTTTATTTCAAACTGTTTGGCAGAACGTAAATAGCTTACGTTCTGCTATTTTATCTTTGAATTGAGCATAATAAACAAAGTGGACCCAATATGATTACACAAAAAGTTATTATGTTGTAAATTTGAAAGATAGAATGTTGTAAAGAAAATGAAGCAGGAAAGCATTAAAGTAGTAGAACTGTTTGCAGGCGTAGGTGGCTTTCGCCTAGGGCTTGAAAAAAGCAATTACAAAGTTGTCTGGAGTAACCAATGGGAGCCTTCTACCAAAGCCCAGCATGCCTCTATGGTTTATGAGGCTAGGTTTGGTAAAGAGAACCATTCCAGTCAGGATATTGCCACAGTACCTACTCAAGAAATTCCTGATCATGATTTGTTAGTAGGTGGTTTTCCTTGCCAAGATTATTCGGTAGCGACCACCCTAACAAACTCTAAAGGCTTAAAAGGGAGAAAAGGTGTGCTTTGGTGGTCTATCCACAAGATATTAGAAGAAAAAAAGAACAAGCCCAAGTACCTTTTCTTAGAAAATGTAGATCGACTTTTAAAATCGCCTGCCAAGCAAAGAGGTCGCGATTTTGCCATTATGCTACAAAGTTTAAATCAGCTGGGCTATGCAGTAGAGTGGCGAGTGATCAATGCTGCAGATTATGGCATGCCACAAAGGAGGAGAAGAGTGTTCTTTTTAGCCTACCATCAATCTACTGCACTTTGGCAAAGGATGCATCAGACCGATAAATTGGGCTGGATGCAAAAAGACGGTATAATCGCAGAAGCATTTCCTGTAAAAGAAAAGGCTTTTGGTGATTTTTCAGAGTTTAGTATTGAGGGCAATTTGGTAGAAATCACCAATAACTTTAATAAACACGGTAATAAATCGCCTTTTGAGAATACTGGAGTTTCTATAGATGGAAAAATTTATACCTCGCAAACAGAGTCAGATTACCATGGTAACAAAACTGTTTTGGGTGATATTCTGCAAAATGGAGAAGTTACCGAAGATTTTTTTATAGATGAAAAAGACAAGACAAAATGGGCTTATTTAAAAGGTGCCAAGAAGGAGAAGCGAGTAACTAAAGAAGGCTACGAATATAACTATAGTGAAGGCGGCATGGTCTATCCTGATGCTTTGGATAAGGCATCGAGGACCATTATTACAGGAGAGGGCGGCAAATCACCATCGAGGTTTAAGCACGTGGTTAGCTCAAAAAGAGGCCTAAGAAGACTGACCCCGATTGAACTTGAAAGGCTTAATATGTTTCCTGATAACCATACTAAATTGGAGGGCATCTCTGACACCAAGCGCGCTTTTTTTATGGGCAATGCCTTGGTGGTTGGTATCGTAGAAAAGATAGGGAAGGTTTTGTATGAGCACATAAATGCTTCGGTTCATGTTTGATGCCCGTTCTGCATCTTCTATTCTAGAATTTGCCAAAAAACTGAAAAACAAAAAATTAAGGGAAGTTTGCAGCAAATTGATAGAACAGCATACCTACAAAGGCAAAGGGAATTTTGGACAATTATTAGAAAAATATTATTTCGGTTATGAACCTAATTCAGCAGCTTCTCCCGATTTTGAAGAAGCTGGTATTGAACTTAAAAGCAGTCCATTAAAAAAATTAAAGAACGGTACTTACCGCTCAAAAGAGCGATTGGTGCTCAATATCATCAATTATTTAGAAGCACACAAAGAAACCTTTAACAAGAGCAGTTTTTGGAAGAAGAATGCTCACTTGCTTTTGATATTTTATCTTTACGAAAAGGAGTCGGACATTCTCGACTATGAGATAAAATTGGTAGCAGAGTGGCAATACCCCGAAGAAGACCTTAAAGTAATGGCCCACGATTGGGAAGTGATCAATCAAAAAATTAAAAGTGGGAAAGCCCATGAGCTCTCAGAGGGAGATACATTTTATTTGGGGGCGTGTACCAAAGGTTCAACGGCAGCAAAGTCTTTGCGGTCTCAACCATTTAGCACAGAATTAGCCAAACAGCGGGCCTATTGTTTAAAGCAAGGTTATGTAAACCACATCATTGCGCAGATTTCCGAATCGGAAGAAGATATATATGGAAAAATTATTGAGCAGCCAAGTATTTTAGTTACAGGCAACTCATTGCAAGAGATTGTGCTTGCTAAATTTGAGCCTTTCTATGAAAAATCCGTAGAAGAGATCACTGAGTATTTTCGTCTGGACCTCAACAAAAACGCGAAAAACTATTTTGCTAGCATAACCAATTCTATTTTAGGCGTACAATTGGGAAAGCGTATTGCAGAGTTTGAGAAGGCAGATATCATTGTAAAAACGGTACGACTCAAAGAGAACAATTTGCCAAAAGAAGACATCTCTTTCCCTAATTTTAAATATGAGGAGATTGTTGATACCGATTGGGATAATTCAGATTTTAAACACATTCTTGAAAGTAAATTTTTCTTTGTGTTCTACCAGTTTAAAGGCCAAAAACTTGTTTTGAAAAAGGTTAGATTCTGGAACATGCCTTACGCTGATATTTTAAAGGCCAAATTGGTTTGGGACGATACTGTGGCTTGCTTAAAAGAGGGGAGGATTGTAAAAGAAGTTTTGGCTAACGGTAAAAGAAAATCTTATTTCCCCAATAAAAGCAATTATAAAGTGAGCCATGTTAGGCCGCATGCTAAGAACAATGCGGATACATACCCACTGCCTGTTGCAGATAAACTCACTGGCCTCATGGTGTACACCAAGCATTGCTTTTGGTTAAATGCAGGTTATGTAAGAGATGCGATTTATTTGATTTAAGCAAAAAAAAGAGTGACAGATCCTGCCACTCTTTGTTCCATTTTCACATTTACAAGTTTAAACCAGTGCAGGTTCTTTTTTAATAACAGTTTCCCAATTTAAATTTCCGGTATAGCGATGTGCTACTTTTCCTTTTTCATCCATTGCTAAAAGGTAGATCCACTCATTATCGCACAGCGCTTTTACATTGGGATGCTTTTCTAGTATATCGTTCATAGCATCTATTGGCGCTTCAATAATTACGTTGAGTCTTTGAGGTAAATGCTGAAACTTCTCTCCATCGTGTACAGATTGCCACGGGAGCCCAACTCTCAAGTCTCCTGAAAATCCTTCTAATACACCTATGCTGCCCGTAACGTTGTGCAAGGTTTTATTTCCTGAGCCAAAATGCTCATTGTCTACCGTAGAGGCAAAATATTGCAAATTGATCCAACTGGTTACTACCATTGGTGCGGTCATGATCAACTCTAGTACACCAAAACCTACGTCTTTTTGCCATTCGTAAGAATGAAGGAAGGAACTGCCCCCCAAGTCTAAGTTAGCAGTTCTTTGTCTTGGTGCCACTACAAAAGCATTGCAGCCTGCTAGGCCCCACTCAGGCCGTACTTGAGACCAATCCTTGCTTCTAAAGAGCACTTCTTTATCAGTACTTTTGCCTTTTTCAATCTGTAATCGCAAAGCTCTCTCAGATCGAGCGGCCTGTCCTGCCTTGGCCAGCCATGCTTTAAGTTGGGCTACATCTTGCAGGTGTGTGGCAGGTATGTTGGCTTCGTTAAACAGGGCTACTTCATCTGTAGTAGTATCGTGTTGGCAGGCAACAAATAAGGTGTCTTTTGGTATGATAATGCCATCTTTCTTTAATTGCGCTCTTACTATGGGATTATTGAGTATGAGCGCAGCTGTTTTAGCATTGGCTTCGCCTGTGTGCCCACCACAAGCACCACAATCCAGGCCCGTAGCATGAGGGTTGTTCACGGTTGTAGAACCATGACCCACTACTAAAACCAGCCTCGCAAAATCATCGGTGAGAGACATGGCACTTAAAGCGCCCTTGGCCATTTCTATCTGATCAGCAAGTGGAATACCTACGTTTAGGGCATTTCTTTCGACCACATTTAAACTGATGGTTTTCTCTTTTTGAGCTGTTTTGTCCATGCTTCTGTTTTCTGGATGCGCGGTAGGGCGTGTAATTCCAAAAGCATCTGTAAAGAGTTTAGGTAGGTAGGCCAAGCCCACGGGGCCAACAAAGCTGAAGCAAGAGATAGCGCCCAGTTTAAAAGCTTTCCAGGCTTCTGCTACTTGGTGGCTCATGGTACGTTTTTTAATAGCTTTTTCGCTCGCCTCTTTGCTAGACAATGTTTCTTCTATGGTAGGGCCAGCAGGAATCAAAACAGGGCACTGCGCTTGAGGCTTTTTGTGGGCAAGTGGCACGTATTTAATCGGGAAAGCAAAGAAACCAGCAAAACCCAAGGTTTCTACTTCATCTTTAGACACCAATTCTAAATTTCTTCTGTACACTTCTGAACGGACATCTATGCAGAAGATGGCCTGCACTTTGGCCTCTTTACTTTCTTGCTTTACGTTGTTAGTACTTTCAAACTTATTTATGAGTTTTCTTTGGCAGGCATTATCAAAGGCTTGTTGCCAAATTAGTTGCTCAAACAATGCTTTGTCAACATTATTTTCACTTAGTGTTTTGAGAAGTTTTTGCTTTGCCTCAAACCAGTTTTCATTTGATTCATTTTCTTTTGAGACTTTTAACAGGGCCGTTTCCCAACTGAGCAAAACGGCAAGGAAGGCCACTAAGTTTTCGTTTTTACCTCCGTATAACTTGCTCTCCCAATCGAGGCGGGCTATATAGGCGGCCCAACCACCCACTCGTAAGAGTAAGCTGTGCAAATAGTTATCTAAACCGGCTACAGGCAAATCCAATTCCTCTAGGCTAGCAATAATGGCTTCCCAAGGTTTTTCTGGCAATTGCTTTAAGGTCTTTCTAAAACCCTTAAGCCCCATAATGTTGTAAGTAAAGTCTTGTTGTGCATCGTTTTTCCAAGCTTTATAGATATTTTGCTTTGTATCCGTTGTTTTCCACAAAGCTTGGTTCTCATCAAAATAAGCTGCGGCCCAATTAGATATTCGATCAATCATAAAATCGCTCCAGGCTTTGCCAGTAAATTCGGCATAGCAATCTGTAAAGAGCATTACCTGGTGTTTTTTATCAGCTTCTTTCTTCTCAGAATCAAGCTTGATTAAAAATTCTTCTAAAGAAGGCGCATCGTATTTTCTTAATGCATTTTGAAGATCTTCTCCAATTATTTCTCCATCATTAAAGGCCTTGATATAAAATGAACGGGGCAAAGCCATTGAGATATCGCCTGTTTTGGCCATCACTTTTGCGGCTTTTTCAAAAGGAAGTTCTGCCAGTCCTAAATATGGATTTACGGCTACAAAACTACCTAATGGCCACAAAGGGGCAATTTTTTCACAGGCACTTTGTACTGCACTGATGTAGTATTGGGCATTTGCTTGCTCCTTAGATATATTTTTCATGTTAAATTTCTTTTATACTGAATGATTGGTTGTAAATCTTTGAGTAAAAGGGTTTATTTTTTGTCCCAAGCACCGATTAGGCGATCAAACATGGCATTGATGTACCATCCATTTCTGAAATGGATTCCTAATTTTTTGCCAAGTGGGCTACCAGCCTGAGCAGGCGCTATAATTTGCAAAAACACAGTAAGTGAGAATACGATGAGTACGACTACTATAAGTGAAATTACCGCCAAGGTGGGCTGGGTAGCTTGGGGCAGTTGAGATAGTAGTATTTGATGAGCGCCACTTTCTAGGGCAAAAAATGCGGTAGCTACTGCAATAGCCAACAAGCAAGCCTTTAAGGTGCTCATTAAATAGCCGTCTGAGTCTAATGCAGGTGCAATGATTTGGGCCAGACCCATAACTACAATTGCCCCCGTAGCTAGCAAGGCCAATTCTTCCGCAGGGTTAATGCCCCAAAGTGTAGCAAATGCCAAGTAAACCAACATAGAAATAGCGATGCTTGCAGCTACCCGCCAAGGGCTGCCCAATCGCTTTGGAGACGCTATATTTGAAGCCCTTGCAACATCTACAGCACTGCCCGAAGATAAAAAGGCATGCGCTTTATAAAATGAGTGCGCTACCAAGTGCAGCATGGCAGCAGGGTAAACGCCGAGTCCGCATACCAAAAGCATAAATCCCATGTGAGCAACACTTGAGAAACCAAGGGCAGTTTTTATGGCGGGTTGTGTTAGAAAAGTCACCGAGGCAAAGAAGGCGGTCAAGCCTCCAAATACAATCAATACAAGCGGAGCGATTTCTGTACCCGATAATATGTAGGAAAATCTAACCATTAAAAAAGGACCTGCATTGAGCAGACCTGCGTGCAGCAAAGCACTCACTGGCGTAGGGGTTTCCATAACCTCGATCA
>CAKZMZ010000201.1 GCA_937129345.1 uncultured Thalassovita sp.
AGAAATTACCTGATCCCTCAAGGTATGGCAGTACTTGCCACAGAATCTAACAGAAAGGTTTTGGATGAAAACTTGAGACAAGCTGCGCACAAGGCTGAAAAAATCATGTCTGAAGCAGAATCTATCGCCGAGTCTATGGGCGATTTGGAATTGACTATTGGAACCAAAGCCGGTGAGAGCGGTAAAATCTTTGGTGCTGTTACAGCGCTTCAAATTTCTGATGCTCTTAAAGAAAAAGGTTTTGACATAGACAGACGTAAAATCACTTTCACTTCAGATATAAAAATGCTTGGTGAGTACAGCGCCATCATCGATTTGCACAAAGAGGTGAAAAAGGAAATAAAAATTAAAGTTGTGGAAGAGTAATTCTTTCCGCTTAAATTATAAAAGAGCTAGAATGTGAATTTTCTAGCTCTTTTTTTATGCTTTTATTCTATAATAACGATGGGAAAATCCTGTCCGCGGCTATATCCCGTTGGATATTGGGGTTTGCCTCTAAACTTTTCGCTAAGTTGGGGCACTCTATCTTCGAGATATCCTTTTAGTTCGTTTACGGTAATTTTTTTGTCTTTTAATCCACCATCTGCCATGCCCTTCATTCCTTCTAGTATAGAGTAGGTAAATACGCCGTGCCCCAATTCTTCATATTCTGAGGCGAACTCCTCTTGCCCGCTTGCCGCAAGCAAGACAACACCGGCGCTCCTTGCCAGTTGCATCATGGCCTTTTGTTCCTTAGGACCACGGCTCACAAAGGAATTGATTGCCCCGCCTGACTGGCAAGCATCCAAGACAATCAGCTGCTTTTGCGCATTGATTTTTCTAGAAAACTCCATCAGCTCTGAAGATGAGATGGCTTTTTCTTCTAATTGTTCCTCTGCTCCGTAAACTTGTGTTACATCGTAAGGGATAAGAAAATATTCTGATTGCCTTTGGGCATTGGCATCAGCTAAAGCGCCGTGTCCGGCATAATAGAAAACAAAAACATCATTAGGGCGGGCTTTTGAAGCTACAGAGTCTAATTGTATTCTTATATTTTGAGCAGAGGCTAGCGTATCGTACACTTCTATCGGAACAATATTTCTGAAAATAGACTCGCTGCCTTTTGTTAAAGCACTAGCGAAATCCTTAGCATCTTTCCGTGCAACATTTAATTGGTAATTTGGGTTGAGATAATCGTTTATTCCCACACAAACAATGTATAAGTCGGCCTGTGGTTTATAAGGGCTATCGTAGGTAATGTTCATTATATCGTGCATAGATTCGGTACGTTCATTATTGAATGCCATGGTACTGAATCTGTTCTCGCCTTCAATCAAAGTAGTTTCTACGGTAAGTGCTACCTTTTCTCCGTCTGATGGTTTGTTCTTATAACCTGTGCCTGTAGTATGAATGAGTTTTCCATTTTGATAGACCCTTATTTCATCTACACCGCCGCCATTATCTATGGTCTCTAAAGAAATTTTAACTTTCTCAGTAGTGCTCACATAACTGCGAGATTTTGTGTTGAATTTTACTTGGCGGTTTGTAGTAGTTGGGTCTTTGAATTCTACATCATCAGGAATATTAACAAACTCGAAAATATTGAACTCCATATCGTTGGGGTCTTCGCCTTTCATGATTCTTGGCCAAAGCTCAGGCGTAAAAAATTTCTCGAAGTACGATTCTAGTGGAAAAATCTCATTGCCTCTCACGTAGTGTAAAGCGTTTTTGATACCTTCTATCGTACCTTCAAAGTATCCTCGCTTAGTGACTATAACGTAGTCTTCATCATTTTCCATAATAATGAGCGTGGCCAGTTCTCGGTGCTTTTGCAAATCCCAAAGAACGATACGAGAATCATCGCCCCCACTGATCAAGTATTTACCGTCAGGCGAGAATACCAACTCGTTTACTTCTGCATCGTGTCCTTTTAAGGTGTGTAAAAGTTTACCTGTTTGTACATCCCACAAGTGGATAAGTTGGTCCCTACCCGCAGAGGCCAAAATATTTCCTTGTTGGTTAATGCTTAAGCTGAGCACTTCGTTTTCGTGTGCTTCTAAAGTTTGTACAACCTGTCCATTCGTATTCCATTTTTTGATGAGCCTATCGTGTCCGGCAGTGAAAATAAACTGTCCGTCATTGCTCATTTCTACAGCCCTCGTGCCTCCAGGATGCGCTTTGGCCGCTCCTAACATTTTTCCTGAAGTGATGTCCCACATTTTCATTAAGCCGTTATGGCCTGCGCTTAGTAAAAATTTTCCATTAGGGCTAAACCTAAGGTTCCAAGCAGGTTCATAATAGGCACGTAAATTACCAAAAAGCGTATCGATGGGAACGTTGCTATCTTTGTTCCAGAGCATAACCGTACCATCTGCACTGCCTGTAGCGAATAATTTTCCACTTGGATGGAAAGCAGTGGAAAAAAGCCCTTTTCTGTGGGCTTTGTAATTATTTGGATTGCCATCTTTATCGAATTGCCATAAAAAAACCTCCTTATTTGCGCTTACACTCAATAATTCGTTGGTTGCCGGAGCAAACTGAATATCTCTTACCTGACCTTTATGTGCCGAAAGCTTTTTGGTGATTTTACCCGTGGGCATATCCCATAATAAGATTTCTTTATTATTATTGACAATGGCCAGTTGCTGTCCATTGCTGTTCATTGCCAAAGAGGTAACTTTATTGGAGTATCCTTTTAAATGACAAAGGATTTCTCCTTTTTCTACATTAAGCACCACAGTTTGCTCGAGTTGGTTGCCAGTAACTATAATTTTGCCTTCAGGATTGTAAGCGACCGATGTAATCCATCCTAACTTTGTAGGGAAAGTTTTTAACTGTTTACCATTAGAGCTTCGCCATAAGATAACTTGCCTGTTTTCACCTCCGCTGATAATATATTTTCCATCTACGCTGTAACTAAAAGAATTGGCATTGCCTAAATTATTAGGAAGTGTATGAAGTAATTCGCCGCTTACAATATCCCAAGTTTTTATGGTTTTGTCTTGGCTGCAACTGGCAAAAGACATTCCATCGGGGTTGAATTTAACGGTATTGATTTTTTCAGTGTGTGCTTCATAACTTCTTAGCATTTTTTTGCCACTGATAGACCACAGAATTACTTTATTGTCCCAACCGCCACTTACCAAATATCTGCCATTAGAGTTAAACGAGATTGTACTAGTGCTTTGGGCATGCCCTTTAAATCTTTGTACTTCCTTTCCTGATAAAACCTCCCATATCCTTATACTCGTATCGGAGCTATCTTTGGTAAAATCACCTGAACCACTGGCAACAATTAAATCATCCGGACTAAAGGCTACAGCTTGTACAGGGGATTCATGTCCTACCAGTGTTTGCAAGTTCATACCTGTGTTTACCTCCCAAACCTTAATAGTCTTGTCATAACCACCACTTACCAACAATTTGCCATCATTGCTAAATGAGATGGCATTTACTTTAGATTGATGCCCTCTTAAAGTTCTCAAAAGTCTACCTGAGTTAACGTCCCAAAGTTTAATGGTACCGCTAGAGGCCGTAGTAGCAAGAATAGAATGTGAAGGGTCTATGGTTACAAAAGTGGCCCTTCCTTCGTGTCCAATTTGTGCTGTAAGTTTGGGTATTTGGGCAGAAACAAAAGATACGTTTAAGCACAATGTAATGATTAATAGGATTCTCATTATAAGGATTTTTTGATTTTAATTTGCTTTTGACCAACAAAAATGAAATAAAAATCTCTTGTTCTAGCCTTGGCAAATGAGTTGAAAAAGTCAGTCGGTTTATGGAAAAAACTGATTTAACTTCTTGAGGAAAAACGGAGTGTGAGATTGAATATTTTGAGTAGGGTTTCTCTAGCTTAAACAAAACAAAACCCATACATCAAAGACATATGGGTTAAGGGTGTTTCTGAAATCGTCAGACTTTCTGACATTAGATTTAAAAGAAAAATCCATGCCAAGAACATTGTGTGCTAATTTTTATACAACTTTTTTGATATAGACACTCCATTCGCATAAAGGGTGATAATGTAAAAACCTGCTGCTAAATCACGTACATTAATATTTTTAGCTATTTCAAAAGAGTTTTTATTGAAACTATCGCTATATAAGATTCTGCCCTGAGTATCTGATATTGTATAAGTGATTTCCCCTCTATACTCGCCTCTCAGATTTAAAATAGTACTTTCTGTGGTAGGGTTTGGATTTATATTGATTTGCTGCAGTAAATCATTGATTTCTAAGCCAGTAACTTGAAATGGTTCTGAAAGTATTTGGCAATTTCCATGATTCACGGCCACTTGGTAAAAGTCTTTTTTTGTCGGTACAAATTTGTCTTGGGTCGCTCCCGATATAGGACTTCCCCCTTTATACCATTGAAAACCACTACCGCTGTTGGCCATTAATGTATCTCCTTTTTGAAAAATGGAGGCGCCCAATAAATCTATGATTAAGGTAGTATCATTGCTTGCATTTTGCAAATCTGTTGCTTCTAGTGTTAAAGCTACCTTGGCAGCTTCCTTACTATTACTATTAAAATTTAGCACTCCATTTTGATCGATGTTAAAATTCAAGTCTGAAGGAAACAGATTGGGTTGCGATATTTCCTCTAGCGTTATGTTGAATCTGATATCATCAAAAAAACCATCTGAATCTGTAACTAAGGCCCTTAAATCTATCTCAAGGTTTTGTTCAGCACAAACTTGCAGGTCATTACTAACTTTAAATTGAGGTGCGTCGTTTTCTGGTAAAATGGTAATTTTAAAGGTATCGCTAGTGGTTAAGGCGCCATCGAATGCACTTACTATAATCGAAGCGACTCCTTCAGTATCAGGTACTATGTATGCAAAAAGAGAATCGTTTAATACTTCTGTACTGACGAATTCTTGTAAAGACTGCACTTCAATGCTAATAGGGTCTCCATCAGGATCAGAAAAATGATAAGACAATGCATTGGTAATCGAAACAGGTTCGCTGTCTTCAAAAACTGTAAAGTCTTCAAAAGTTTTGATGATTTTTGGAGCGTCAGGCAATGGTAATAGCGAGACGTGGAAAGAAAAAGTGCTGGTAGCTGTACTGTCGTCGGTCGCTTCGATGTAGACATTCCCACTACCGTTAAAATGCTCTGCAAGGTAAATTACAAGTGAATCTCTTTGCATTACAGGCATTAAGCCACTAGTATCAGCATATACGTTAAATTCTAGTCTCCTGTCTTCTACATCGGTTATTTCTCTGCTCAAAAATCTGGTTATGATTCTTGGGCCTGAGTCCTCATCCCACAAAACATCATTAAAGCCGTTTTTAGCAATGGGCAAATCATTTACAGGAAAGACCTCTACATTGATTGTGTCGTAAGCTAAAATGCCCCCACCTTCTGCAGCTACTACTACCCTTGCCATTCCGGAGTAGTCATCTGTACTTTCAACAATCAATTCATTTCCTGTAACATTTGCTTTAACCTCTGTTTTGTTGGACGCCACCGAAAAAGATAGTGGATGGCCGTCTAAATCTTCAAAAACATTATTTAGATTTTGTTCCACCATTATAGGGCCGCTATCTTCTGAGATGTATAAGTCTGCTATATGATTTTTTACGCGTGGAGTAGGCAAGAAGAATGTTTTACAAGTAATGGTTGTATCGCAAAAGCTGTAAACTGTTTGGCATACATTGTAAGTACCTCCTTCGGGATAGGTATAAATAGGTTCTGCCTCAAATAGACTATCGCCATTGTTCATGTCCCAAATGTACTCGACTGCATACTTGCTTGAGTCTGAAAAAATGAATGTATTGTTTTCAATATCGGTACCAAAGCCACCAAGTACTCCTTCGGGAGAGCAATAATCGTATTCACCAAGACCATTAAGGCTCCATTCTTCGTCTTCGGTCAAAACTCTTGCTAGAATGGCATGCCGACCTAAATCGGCCGTATCTAGGCTCATAAGCAGTGTGTCTGCCACAGTTACTAAGTAGTCGGGCACTATAGGCAGTAAAGAATCTGCCAAATGAAAGCCCGGGTCTGGCCCATCAATAAAGTACTCAACTTTTTTGATTTTTGAGCGTGCTCTTTCTTTAGGTATATAATTTTCTTCTAAATAAAAAGAAGAATAGTTGCCCAAGCTCCAAGTTCCATCTGCCGATTGGCTTCTTACAATAAGCTGATGGGACCCTGCATCTAAACTGGCCACAGGTAAAGCTGCATCTATACTAGCAAAAGTGCTGTCTAGAGGGGTGTTTTCTATATTTCCTAACCCTATACCAGGGTCTGTATCCACAAAAAAGTCTATTGCCTTAATGGGCTTAGCACTTAGCGGTTCATAATTTTCTTCTACAAAAAATCTGGTGTAATTACCAAGACTCCAAAGTCCATCGTCTGTTTTAAGTCGGATCACTAAAATGTGTTCGCCTGGTTTGAGTCCACTTGTTGCAATATTAGCATCAAAAGCGATGGTATCGGCCGCTTGTGGAATGCCTAGCGGTGTAGCATTGCCAACGCCAGGGTCTATGTCAATAAAATATTCTGCTTCAATTATATTTTGGGCACTGCTGCTTATGCTAAAAAAAAGCATTAAGCAAAGCCAGTAAATAGATTGATATCTAGGCATGTGTATTGAAGTTGAATGAGTTAAGATTTAATTGCTGCTCGGATAGACTCCTTCTATGGTAAATCTTAAGGTATCGCTCACACCTAAAACAGGATTGTTTATTTTGATGGATTTTACATGTGGGTGTCCATATCTTGATCGGGGGTTAAAAGGGAATTCGCCTCCGCTTATGCCAATATCTGTGCCTTCTGTACCGCTGCCAATAGCGGGTGAACCTGTCACCAGTGTAAAGTTAGACCTGACTATTTTTTCTAGAGTGTCCCAATTGCCAGACACAGAAGTAAAAGAAGGGTTTTTATTACTAAAGTTGTTGCTACCTATCACATTGTCAGTACCTCCATGGAAGCCATCTGTAGTTTGGTAGCTTAAATTTCTATCGTAAATACAAAACTCTGTGCTGTTGGTTCCTATGGCATTCTCTTCATCATCGCCAAAGAATATATTATTGGCAAGGGTTGCGTTGAAAACATTCGCTAGCGCAATTTTGCCAAAAATAGCTGGGTTGAATATGTTGTTCCTGATCAAAAGATGAGAACTCCCACCGTTGGCTATCTGACCGATAATATTGTTCTCTATATTGATGCGTGCCGACTCAACTAAGGCTGGCCATTCCTCGAAAGAAATTAAAGGTAAAATAGAATTGATGATGTACAAAGAATTACTTGCAAAGGCACTTCCTTTTGCCTCTATGTTTAAGCGATCTGTATAAACGTATTCAAGGCGTAAATTATCGATGGTACCACCGGCATTGCCTTCAATAGTGATCCTGCTAGCAGCTAAGTTGGCTATTTTAACTTTACCATTTACCGGTTTTATCCTTATTTTATTAAATTTAGTTATTTCACCAGCATAAGTACGATCATCGTTGTAAAATCCTCCTCCTATAATAGAAATGGGTTTTTCTATGACCAAAGAGTCTAGCCCATCGTAATTTTCAACTGCAGGGTGTACATAAATAACATCGTTTGCATTGGCCAAGTCAAGTGCAGTTTGTAAATCGTCGTATTGTGCGGGTATTTTTGGATTTTTACTAACCGTGTAGATGGTTTGCGCTACAGTTTGCAGAGAGAATAATAAACATACTGTGCTTACAAAGGTTATAATTTTCGATAAATTCGTAATCTTATTGATGTAATAATACATATCTGTTATTTTTGTATTCGGAAGGTTTTAGACTTACTAAGAAATGCAGTAATAAATACAAATAACGAGGCTTTAAAGCCGGTCTTATCCAATCGCCTTATTAAGAATCAACAACAAGTTTTTTTGAACACCCAATTATATGTGTTCTAGATGTTTAGAAAATATTTACTGAAACTCCTGGCCGTGAAATTTTTACCATTTATTATTTTCTTGTTTGCTTTTGTCACAACCTGTTTTGGACAGCGCACTAAAGATATTGAGGGTATTTTCAAAAAAGTAACCAAAGGTGAGGGGCCTGCTTCGTTTTATTTAAAAGATTTTTATCAATTTGACAGTAAAGATAAGAGATACAACTTGGCCCTATACCTTCTTCACAAGGCCTATGCAGAAAAAGCAGCCAACAGAGAAAGTACAACACCTTACAAAACGACGGCTTCTTATTACGATTCGGCCATCTATTTTCTCGACAGGTGCAAGAGAGTATTGGATGAGGGGAAGTTCTCTAAGCACTTAGATCTTTACCTGCCAATGGTCAACGATTATGGAATTTACGAAAGCGAAGAGCAACTAAAGCAAGATCTTTATGCCATCTTTAACAAAGAAATCAAAGGGTTTAAGGCCTCTTCTGCAACTTACCGAAAGCTGGATATTGCCTTTAAGTCTGTGGTAGATCAATATACCAACGTTGTGGAACAGTACCAATCTTTGCAATCAGAATATCCTACCAAAGACGATATTCTGATCTTGGCAAAAGAAGCTTTCACCGAAGAACTTGCTAATTTAAAAATGGCTTTGAGTGGTTTTGAGCGTGCCTTATCCATTCATAAGCAAGTTTTAGAGCAACATGGGATTTCCCCTGCTTTTCCGACAACTTCTGTTACGGTAAGTAACTATCGGGCAAATCTTATCAATGCCGATGCATTTAGAAAAACCGGTCGATTTTCAGCGATCAGCGACTGGATCAAAATGCTAGAGGTCGGCAGGGTAGAAAAATTAGGCGATTTTTGGTCAGAGCTTTTCGAGATACATCAGCTTATCAACAAGAACATTGCCTTACTAAGCAATGGTAAAACCAATATCAACACGGTTGAAGTACCCAAGGGCATTTATGAAAAAATCAAGTTTATCGATCCTTCTTCATCTGCAGTGCCTTATCTAAACTATTTAGAACTCAAGCAACACTTTTTGCATAAGAAGATAACAACCTCGTCTCGAGGGTACCATACGCTGATACAGCTTTATAGCATATTGCAGCAAATCAAGTTAAGCCACTCCATTTTAGAAAAAAGGCTGAATGACACTGCCTTGGTAGAAAAAGATGCAGTTTTTTTCGAAAAAATCAATAAGCAACGTACTGATTTGCAAATTTTTGTTGATAGGGAAGGTGCCTTTTTGGATTCGGAAAATCGCGAAATCAGTAGGGTATTGAAAGATGCTTTGGTAGACGACTTTTTGGCAGGAAAATTCAATCCGAATTTTGCAAAATACCAAGATAAACTTATCCCACTTTATGAACAAAAAGCAGATGTGATCAAAGAGGGACAGGCCATTACTACCAGTGTGCTAAAAATCGATGAAAACAAAAGGCTTTTAGGTGGTACCATAATGGATGGCCAAGCAATGCCCTACGTAGCTTTGGTAGAAAACGAGCAGATTGTTTGGCTACAGCAAAACGTATTGCCACAAAATGCACTCAGCTTTGCAGATGATTTTGAGTATTACCACTGCGCAGCCCTCTTTGAGACCAATAAAGGATGGGGAGGAGTTTATTATCCGGGTAAATTTAATGAAAATACCGATAACAATAAGCAAAGCGGTTTATTGGTGTTGTTCGATGCACAGGGCAAACGCCAAAAAATGTTTCCTTTGCCTGTTATGCAAAGACTAGATGTAGCTTGTTATTACCAAGGTCTTGGTGGTTATGCATTTCTTGCCGAAAATGCTTATCTGTCTTCTAATTATCGCAATAGTGAAATATTGCTAATTGATTACAACGGCGAGGTAAAATGGAAAAAAACACTTCCTGTAAAATCTTTCGCTTCCAGTTTAAAGGCCACGAGCAATGGAATATTTCTTTTTGCAAATAGCATAGAAAAGAAACCGGGCGAGCAGCACCATAAAAGCGAGGTACATGTTTTTGAGCTTAATAAAGATGGCGTAGTGATGAAAGACAGGGCTCTTGGTTTTTACAATTCCTCTTATGCCACACAAGTGCTACAAGACGAGCAGAATAATTGGTTGATATTCGGTTTTAAAGGTAATAGCGATTTGTACAACTTAAGGCATAAAGATGTATTCTATTATATGCTAGATCAATCTTTTGATGCCGTGAGTGGTGGTGAACTTACTTCTACAGAAAAACCTTAATAAAGACAAAAAGCACCACGAATGACAAAGAAATTAAAGAAGGAGTTTGTTGAGATAGGATTGTTTTTGGGAATTATTGCGGTTCTATATTTAACAGGTTGGCAGGCAGAGGTTGCTGCATTTCTTCAAAGGGGCATTATGCTCACGGGCTTGCACAATGCAGAAGTTGAAGCGCCCACCGAGCAAGTACCTGCAAACCTAGATTTTAAGGTACGGGATTTAGAAGGCAACCTCACCAATGTTTCTTCTCTAAAGGGCAAAACCGTATTTTTAAATTTTTGGGCTACTTGGTGCCCTCCATGTATTGCTGAGATGCCCTCCATAGAAACTTTATGGCAAGAGAACAAAGACAAAGACATTGCGTTTTTGCTGATTTCAACAGAAGCAGAAACCGAGAAAATTAAAAAGTTTATAGAAAGAAAAGGTTTTGAGTTCCCTGTGTATCAATTAGCCGGGCCCTTACCGTCTACTTTTCAATCTTCGGCCATTCCGGTTACTTTTGTTATCTCGCCTGAGGGAAACTTGGTTTACAGACACGAAGGCATAGCCAACTACCACACAGATAAATTTGTAGATTTTTTGGATGGTTTGACAAAGGGGATTTGATGCTGTAAAAAATCAAACTCATTTTTTCTTTTCTCGCTTTCGTTTAGTTTTGCGCTGTTTCAATAATTTTTGCTTTTTACCCGATTTGTTATGATTCAGAGAGTACAAAGTATCTTTCTATTTATCACATCACTAGCCATGTTTTTAGTGATATTTATGCCCATTTGGATGGAAACGGTTCCCCAAGGCACCATGCCGGGCGAATCCAATGAATATGCACTATTAACCGCCCTCGAACTAAAATATGCCAAAGGAGGGGAAGAAGTAGAAAGCCAAAATACATTTTATGTGGCCCTTTTGGCTTTTTTGGCCTCAGCTATTGCAGCAGGTTCCTTATTTAGCTATAAAGACAGGATGCGACAAATAAAGCTGAATTTGGCCAACACACTCGTTATGGCAGCAGTACTCATTATCATTACCTTTTTACTTTTTGATGCTGAGGAAGCCTTTATGCCCGATACACAAGGGCAATGGCGATTGGGTTTCTTTTTAACGCCCTTGGCCATGCTTTGCAATTCGGTGGCAAACCGATTTATAAGGAAAGATGAAAAAATGGTTCGTTCTGCTGATCGCCTAAGATAATGCAGGATAATAATAAATACGACATCATTATCTCAGGGGCAGGCGCTGCAGGACTGCTTTTGGCTTATGCCCTTAGTTGTAAAAAGAACCTTTCTAAACTAAAGGTTCTCTTAATTGATCCTGTCAAGAAAAAAGGGAATGATCGCACTTGGTGTTTTTGGACCAAAGAAAGCACTCCTTTTGACTCCATTTTATCCAAGTCTTGGAACCAACTCGAATTTGTAAGTCAATCCTTTAAAAATGATTTTAGCTTAAGTCCTTATAATTACCGGATGCTCAGGAGTGAAGACTTGTACAGTTTTATTTGGGAAAAACTATCTGAAACTGAAAGTTTTCAGTTTTTACAGGCCAAGGTTGAGCAGGTAGAGCAAAGGTCAGGTCATGCAGAGGTACTTACCGAAAAAGGCACTTTTAAAGCAGAAAAGGTCTTTGACAGCAGGCTTATACAAGGTGACTTTACGGGTATAGATGAGCGTTACAATCTCATTTTGCAACACTTTAAAGGTTATTTGCTAGAAACCAAAGTACCTTACTTTGATATGGGAAAAATCAGGATGTTCGACTTTAGAATTCCTCAAAAACAGCAAGTGCGCTTTGTTTATGTTTTACCACTTACCGAAAGAAAAGCACTTGTAGAATTTACCGTGTTTTCTCCCGATTTGCTTAATAAGGGAGAATACGATGAGGTACTTCAAAAGTACATCGCTAACTTACTTAACATTCAAGATTACAAAATACTAGAAGAAGAAGAAGGTATCATTCCAATGACCGATTTTCCATTTAAAAGGAATATCAGCGAAAATATTTTTAAAATTGGTACGCAAGGTGGCATGTGCAAACCATCTACAGGGTATGCCTTTTTGAATATGTGGAAAGATGCACAAGCCATTGCCAACCAACTAGAGAATAAAGCTCCAATAAATTTGCAACAGTCTGAAAAGCGTTTTCAGTATTACGATGCTTTGTTGTTGGATATCATGAAACGCGATGGCGGTAGCATCTCAGATATTTTTTCTGATATGTTCAAAAATAATCGTATACAATTGATATTTAAATTTTTAAATGAGGAAACCACCTTGGCAGAAGATTTAAAGATAATGTGGTCGGTACCTTCAATGCCGTTTTTTAAATCGATATACAACTTGGCCAAAAATTAGAGAACAAAGCTCAAGTTTTTTGAAAAAAATATTGCTTGCATCGGTTTTAAAGCCTTGTAACGATACAAGGATGTACGAAAAGTTTGGGCTCTCATTAACTAAAAAAGGTGAGATGTTCATTTTTGGTAGAGCGAGCCCAACAGCACAAATCCAATCTGTAGATAAAAATGCAACAATTTCAAATCGCATTGGTTTTTATGATTCTTTAAGAGGTGAAGCGACCAAAGCGAAGCGCATCATTGCATGGTTCAAATTTGCTGCTCTTTGTTTTAAAATTAAGCCAGATATAATTGTAACACATTGCCCAGAGTTATTACCTATCCTTGCTTTTTACAGGCTTTTCTCAAAATGCAAAATGGTTTACGATGTAAGGGAAAACTATTACTACAACATCCTGTATCAAAACAATTATAAAGGCCTGTTTAAAAGGGTGCTAGCAGGAGTACTGCGATTGCTTGAACAAGGATCGAAGTTGTACATAGATGCTTATTTGCTAGCAGAGCAATGCTACAATCAAGAGTTTGTCTTCCACAAGAAAAAATTCGAGATCATTGAGAATAAGTATGCAGAAGTGGAAATTCAACACAATCAAAGTAACCTCAAAAGCCCTTCTGCCTTCAATTTTGTTTATACAGGTACGATCTCAGGGGTAAATGGCATTTGGCAGGCAATCAAACTCATACAAAAAATGTATGCTGTTGAACAGAAGGTGCATTTAAAAGTGATAGGGCATATAGTAAGTAATGAATTGAGAAAAAACTTGCAAGCTTACCTAGCAGATAAGCCTTATATCGAATTAGTAGCAGGCAGCCCTTTAGTGGCACACAAAAAAATAGTAGCAGCTATTTTAGAGAGCGACTTTGTGATGTTGCCGTATCGGTCCAACAAAAGCACGGCATCTTGTATTCCTACAAAGCTATATGAGTGCCTTGCATTGAGAAAGCCAATGCTCATTCAAGACAACCTCCTTTGGCAAAAGAAATGCGAACCATACAATGCCGCAGTTTTTATAGATTATGAAAAGGAAAAGCCAAAAAATGTACTTGGTTTATTGAAAAGTACAAAATTTTATACTCGTTTACCAAAAGAAGAAGTACTTTGGCAATCAGAAGAAAAGAAATTATATGATTTCATATCAGAATTGTAAAATCGAAGTTAAATTTGACTGATTATTTACAAGGTGTTTCTCACCGTGCTTTGATAAACCACAATCAATAATGGATTTTAGCAGTGCTGAAGAAAACTATCTCAAGGCGATTTATCATCTATCAGAAACGGATTCTGAGATAGTGAGCACCAACGCTATTGCAGAAGAGCTCAATACAAAGCCGGCCTCTGTGAGCGATATGCTAAAAAAACTCTCTTCTAAAAATCTGGTGAATTACATAAGGTATAAAGGTGTGTCGCTTACCGAAAAAGGCAAGAGTGTAGCATTGTGGATCGTGAGAAAACACCGCTTATGGGAAGTTTTCTTGGTAGAAAAGCTCAAATTTAACTGGGATGAGGTGCACGAAGTGGCCGAGCAATTGGAGCACATCAAATCTAGAAGGATGATCGAAAAGCTCGATGTCTATCTCAACTTTCCTAAGTTTGATCCGCATGGCGATCCCATACCAGACAAAGAAGGGAACATTGCCATACTACCTACACTGCCTTTGTCTGAAGTTAGCATAGGAGAGGTGGTAAAAGTGGTTTCTGTAAGTGATAGCGACGCCAATTTACTTCAGTATCTCGATAAAGTAGGTATCTCAATAGGTAGCGAGCTACAAATAGTAGAGAGGATTGCTTTCGATGGCTCGCTAGAAATTAATATCAAAGGAAGTGAAACCGTATCTAGGCTAGTGTCGCCGCAAGTCTCGCAAAACATATTGGTTACTATTGATAATAAGCAGAAAAAAGCATTAAAAGGCAAATAGAATAAACATAAAAACCACAATATTACAATTGCAGAAATTTAAAGAATAAATAGAATGAGCGAAATAAATATAGACTTACTATCTAAAGTATTGAGAACGCCAGGTGCCCCCGGGCACGAATCAAGGATCCGCAATCTAGTGATTGAGCAGATTAAAAAAGTGGTTGACGAGCATTATACCGATCATATCGGTAATTTGATATGCATAAAAAAAGGTACCCAAAACCCAGAAGGTAAGAAATTGATGTTTGCTGCACATTTAGATGAGATTTCCTTTATGGTTACCCATATTGATGATCAGGGTTTTATAAAGTTTCATACTCTAGGTGGTTTTGATCCCAAAACATTGACCTCTATGCGTGTTTTGGTGCACGGTAAAAAAGATTTACCAGGCGTTATGGGCAGTAAACCTATACACATTATGTCTCCGGAGGAGCGCAATAAAGCCCCGAAAATAAAGGATTTTTATATTGATTTGGGTTTGCCCAAAGAAGAGGTGGAAACGTTGGTTTCTATAGGAGATACGATTACAAGACACCAAGAAATGATGGAGATGGGAAACCTCCTAAGCGGTAAATCATTTGATAATAGGGTTTCTGTTTATATTTTAATTGAGGTTTTGAAGCAGTTGAATGAAGTGCCCTATGATGTTTACGCTGTTTTTACAGTACAAGAGGAAGTAGGCTTGAGAGGTGCAAACGTGGCTGGACATCAAATTAATCCAGATTTTGGTATTGCGATTGATGTAACCATTGCCAATGATACACCTGGCGTACCCGGCCACGAAAAAGTAACAGAGCTAGGGAAGGGAACTGCAGTTAAAATCTACGATGCCAGTACCATTTGCGATTATCGTATGGTAAAATTCTTGAAAGAAACAGCAGATAAGAACGATATTGACTGGCAGCCTGAGATTTTAACCGCTGGTGGTACAGATACCGCGGGTCTGCAAAGGATGGGGAAAAACGGAGCCATTGCAGGTGCTGTCTCCATCCCGTTAAGGTATGTGCACCAAGTAACAGAAACTGCACATCCTCATGACATAAAATCTTCTATTGATATTTTGAGAAAAGCCGCTGAAAATATAAATGATTTTAACTGGCAACATGAATGATTTGCTTGCTTAGAGAGGTAAGTAATTAAGGGTAATTTTAAAAATTATTGAATTATTCTACTTTTTATTCTATTATATTTATAGATAAATGTTAAATTTAAAGCGTCAAAAAATTAAACAAGTTATATTATGTTAAGGCTACTTGATTCTTTAGGAATGTTCGGTTTAGCAGCATTCTTTTTAGTCCTAATTGTAGGGCTCATCTTTTTATTCAAATACTTGATACAAAAACGTTCAAGTGAACTGATTTCTGAGGGAAGATCTTCTGATTTTTTAACCAAGAAATTTTATTCTGTTGATTTGAACAAATACAGCGGATTGTTTGCCAATATTGGCTTAGCGCTTAGTTTGGCCATTGTTTTAGCTGCTTTTGAATATCCAGATTTTGAAGACCAATCTCTTGTAGATTTGGGTACTTTGGATGCTGATGTAGAAGAAATGATGGAAATTCCTCCTACAGAACAACTGCCTCCACCCCCTCCAAAAATAGAGACTCCGCAAATTGTTGAGGTTCCTGATGAAGAGGAGATTGAAGAAGAAATCGAAATCGACTTAGACATGGAGGCCGATGAAGAAACTGTGATTGAAGAAATAATCATTGAGGAAGAGCCTGAACCAGAGGAAAAAGTTGAAGAAATTTTTGAGATTGTTGAGGAAAGCGCAGAGCCTCAAGGTGGTTATGCAGCCTTCTACAAATTTGTTAAAAAGAACATTAAGTATCCTAACCAAGCCAAGCGCATGGGTGTTGAGGGTAAAGTTTATGTTCAGTTTGTTGTAGATAAAGATGGTAGTATTACTGACGTAAAAGCGATCAGAGGTATTGGTGCCGGCTGTGACGAAGAGGCCATTAGAATACTCCAAAAGTCGCCTAAGTGGAAGCCAGGTAAGCAAAGAGGTAGAGCGGTTAAGCAAAGAATTGTATTACCTATTAACTTTAAACTCGGATAATCTTAAGGATTTTCCTCGACTAACCATTAAAAGTATCTCAAAGCTCAGCAACTGTTAGGTTGTTGGGCTTTTTTTATAAAATTCACTGCAATGCTGGTAGATATTCCCTTGCTCGATACCCAACTTAACCTAAACTACAAAAATACAATTAGTGCAACCGCACCTATTAATATTATAAAGTTAAGAGAGATACTTTCTTTTGAGAGTCTTCAGTATCTGCACTTGTTTAACTTTTATGGAATATGGATACAAACCTCAGGATTGTCTGACCATGTAATTCAAAGTAAGACCTATGCGATTTCGATTGAGGACATACTGCTATTTAAAGAACAAAATTCGCATCGCTTAATACATGCCCAAGAACTAGAAGGCTACCTTTTGATTTTTAGTCATGCTTTTTATGAAACCTTTAAAGAAGGGCTTAATATGGCTGATTTCTCCTTTTATAATGAAAGTATAGATGCCGTGCCTATGCATCGTGTAAGTATGGTTCAGCGAGAACAATTGGTTAAAATATTGGATACGATTTACTATGAATTTACCAATTATAAAAATACTGAGATACTTTGGGCCTATGTGCATGCATTGCTTTTAAACTTAGAGAGAATGCTTTCAGATGGGCATTTGCATTTCCCTAACCATAGTAAAGACCTAACCCATCAGTTCGAATTGTTGATTAAGAAATGGTATAAAAAACACCTACCCGTAAGTGCTTATGCCGATGCTCTTAATATTTCGCCAAATTATCTAAACCAACTCTGTAAAAAGAATTTTGGCAAAAATGCGAAAAAGCTCATAGACGATAGACTATTGGTAGAAGCAAAAAGAGCCCTTTTTTCTGGTAACTTAAGTATATCTGAAATTGCTTTTAAACTTAATTTTAAGGATGCTTCTTACTTTAGCAGATTTTTTAAAAAACAAACAGGTAAAACTCCAGAAACTTTTAAGAATAAGCATATATTAGAATGAAATTTATAACCGTCGCTAAGATGGTTTTGTGCTAAAAAATCAATAATTACTAACATGTACAAAATGAATGATTTGCTGATCGGCCTAGACCTTTCAGCTATGGATGATATCTTATTGGAATACACTGCTAGAATAGCCACCTACCTTGAACCTGAGAAGATTTATCTCATGCACGTGGCCAAGAAAATTGAACTACCCGAAGATATTGTTAACGAATATCCTGATTTGGTAAAACCATTGGGTCAAACTATAAAAGAGGAGGTCAACAAGCATGCAAAGCGATATTTTTCTGAGGTACTTCAAGATAAATGTGAGTTGATCATTGAAGAAGGCAACGTAGAAAATAGAATGATTGATGTAGTAAAAGAGAAGGATGTAGAATTGGTACTGCTCGGAAGAAAAACTGAGTTGAAAGGCAAGGGTATAAAATCGCACAAATTGGCCAAGCTTTTACCCTGTACCATAGCTTTTATTCCAGAGGTATTGCCTAATGTGCTCAATAAAATCTTAGTTCCTACCGATTTTTCTGACCCTGCCAAGTTAGCGCTTGAGTTTGCTGGTCTACTTAGTGGCATACACGAAAATGCGAGCATTACTTGTTTTCATGCCTATCATGTACCACAGGGCTATCATTCAACTGGTAAATCTTATGAAGAATTTGCCGATATTATGCGCGAAAATGCCAAAAGAAGGTATCATGTGCATGTAAATCCCTTAGACCATAAAGATATCATACAGTGCGAGTTTCAGCTTTGCGAACATGGTGATGAAGGAGAGGACATTTACGGTCATGCGATCAGAGAACGTTACGATGCTATAGTAATGGGTTCTAAGGGTAGGACAGGGGCAGCCTCTCTTTTGCTAGGCAGCACCGCTGAGAAGTTGCTCGATTTTAATAAGCAGGTTCCGATTTTTATAGTAAAAGATAAAAGTAAAAATATGGGCTTTATAGAAGCCTTGTTGAGTCTATAAATAGATAAATTTTCTTAAGAAGTTGCTCAATGTCAATTCATTTCCAAAATAAAACTATGGTAAGCAGGAATATTGCCATTGAAATCTAAACCATTTTCTGTAGAGAAAATGGTTTTTGCATTGCCTTCCATTTCATAATTGATCGTCTTTTTACCAAGGTTGTGTAAAGTTAAAACAGTCCCTAACGGAGTAGTCCTTTTGTAAGCCAATAGGGCCTTTTGTTTAGTTTTGAATGCTTCTATTTTACCTTCTCTTAGCGCAATACTATTATTTCTTAAAGTAATGAGCCGCTTATAATGGTGGTACAAAGAGTTTGGGTTTTGCATTTGTTCACTTAGCGGGGGTACTTTTTCAGGTGTATTGAATTTTACTTCTTGCCAATTGGTTTGGCCTATTACATCATCGCCCCAAGGGAAAGGTTCTCTTATTTGTTCATCGGGTTTTACGCCCAGCATACCTAATTCTTCTCCATAGTAAATAAATGGTGCACCGGGTAAAGTCAGCAAAATACTAGCGGCTAGTTTTCCTTTGGCTAAGTGGCCTTCTAATTCCGAAAATATGCGATCTTGGTCGTGGTTGGTAGTAAAAATCCCATCGTAATACTTTGGGCTTGCTTTATCGTAGTGCTTGTAAGTCTTAAATAATGTATTGAGAAAGCCTGTTTTATTTTCGGTTTTGAGCATATTTTGTAATGCAAAGCACTGATCAAAGTTAAAAATGGAGTGAAGCCCTTTTAAGAAAGGTGCGACGTCTTTGGCCTCTCCCCAAACTTCGCCCACTAAAAATACATCGGGCTTAACTTCTTGCATTTCTTTTCTGAACTCTTCCCACCAAGCTACACTGTCGTTGATCCTATCTTCAGGGTAGATATGCCTTGCAGCATCTAACCTAAAGCCATCAACACCAATTTCTGAAAGCCAGTATTTGCCAATCTTAAACAGTTCTTGCCTTACTAGGGGTTCATCAAAATTGAGGTCGGGCATGCTGTGCCAAAAAAAACCAAAGTAACGTTCTTCATTTCCATCTGCTTCATTCCATAAATGTAAGTTATCCGAATCGCCGGTGGCCTCTTTGGTTTCACCTATCTTTTTAGCAGTATCTAAATCTGCCCAGATATAGTAGTTTCTGTATGGATTCTCTTTGCCTTTTTTCGATTCTTTAAACCAATGGTGCTCGCTAGATGTATGATTGAGCACCAAATCCATGATCACTTTTATGTTTCTTTTATGGGCCTCTTCGACTAAGCTTTTAAAATCGGCCAATGTACCATAGTCAGGATGGATTTTGTAGTAATCAACAATATCGTATTTATGATAAGTTGGTGAGGGATGTACAGGCATTAGCCAAATGGCTTCGGCGCCTAAATCTTGTACGTAATCTAGTTTAGAGATCAGTCCCTTCATATCCCCAATACCATCACCATTAGAGTCGCAAAAAGATTGGATAAAAATTTCATAAGTAACTCCACCGTTCCAATAAGCATTTTTTTTTACAGTATTTGGCGACATATCTTTTTGATTTTCGGGGCTTGAGCAGGCTTGTAAAAACTGATATATAAATAGGCAAAACAAAAATATTCTCATCTGCTATTATTTTACCTTAAGCCGATATATGTTACCAGCAAGTGGTGGCAGGTTTACCTCTAGCTTTTCCCCCGCCTTTATTTCAGTATTATCTATGCTAAGTGGTTTTCCTAAAAGGGGAGAAATAGTAAACTTTGAAGCTCCCAAAGTTTTACTTAATGTCCCTGGCAATTGTATCACAATTTCTTTTTCTGTTGAATGATCAAAGTTGGTAAGAAATAACAAATGTTCATCTGCCACACTCCGTAAAAAAGCATAGGTTTTTTGGGCTGTATTTCCATCTTCTTTCGTGAAATTGTGCAAATCTATTAGTTTGCCTTTGGCTATTGCCTTGCTGTTGGCGCTTAGGTTTAACAATTGGCCATAAAATGCTCTAAGTTCAATTTGTTCTTTGCTCAGCGCTCCGCCATCGTATTCTTTATTGTTTACCCACTTTTGGTGTTCAGGAACGCCCCAATAATCAAAGATGGTGGTACGCCCGTCTTCACCTCCAAAGCCTTCCTCGCCTTTGCCAGGTTCGCCTACTTCTTGGCCAAAATAAATCATGATTGGGCCGCTGTACCAAGCGGCGCTCACTATCATAGCCGGGATGGCTTTTTTTGCATCACCAGCAAAATCTTCACTTGCAATTCTCTGTTCGTCGTGGTTTTCTAAAAAGCGCAGCATGTGCTTGTTTTGGCCTTTTAAATCTTGCCAAATGGCAGGTAAATTGGCTGTGCTTCCTGTGCCTTGCATTACGTGTTTTAGCGTATCGTACAATTGCACTTTATCGTAAAGAAAATCAAATCCTCCGATATTGATGTAATTGCCATAAGCATCAGGATTATAGATTTCGGCAATGAAAACAATTTCTGGGAATTCACTCTTGACCTCTTTTACCGTATAGTCCCAAAATTCTACAGGAACCATTTCTGCCATATCGCATCTAAAGCCATCAACTCCTTTTGCGGCCCAATACTTTAAAATTTCGGTCATTTTTAGCCACGTATCTGGCACAGGGTCAAAATAGGTTTTTCTGTCGTTTTCATAATCTACGCCATAGTTTAACTTAACTGTTTCAAACCAATCATCTACACTGGGCGATGCGGTAAACTTATCATTACCCGTAGCTTTAGCGGGTATTTCTTCAAATTTTCCATCTTTGGTAGAGAAAGTATGTTCTCCCAAAGGCACATAGGCATCAGGAACTTGAAAGGCCTCCCCAGGCAAATAATAGAAATTATTATTGGGAGTAAATGCAAGCGAAGTGTCATCATCCTCACCTAAATCTTTGGTGCCAATAGGTTTGGCATCAGAATGATACTGCCTTGCTACATGATTCGGTATAAAATCTATGATGACTTTTAAGCCCTGTTCATGTGTTCTAGCAAGCAATGCCTCAAACTCTTGCATGCGCTGCTCTACGTTTTCTGCCAAATCAGGATTTACATCATAATAATCTTTAATAGCATATGGTGAACCGGCCCTGCCTTTCACCACATCTGCATCGTCTAGCTTAATGTCGTATTGAGTGTAATCCCTAATTACAGCGTGTTCTATAATACCAGTATACCATACATGTGTAATCCCTAATTTTTTTAATTCTTGAAGCGACTTTACATTGATGTCATTGAATTTGCCTACGCCATTTTCCTCAATAGTGCCATATTTTATATTGGTTTTGTTGGTGTTCCCAAATAACCGTGTCATTATTTGATAGAGAACCATTTTTTCAGAACTCGGCTTTTCGTCGAGTACGGCTTCTTCTAATAATTTATCGTTTTTATTGTTTTCTTCTTCGCAAGCAGCGGCCATAATGATCAATAGATATAAAAATGCTAGTTTAAGTTTGTTTTTCATTTTTGTTTGAGGTAATGCTAGATAATGTTTTTAAAGCGGAAGTCTTAAAATCTAAGTATTAATTGTTTTTTAGGTAGGTCATTTCTAAAAAAAATAATTCCAAGCTCAAAAAAATCTATGCTTAAGGTTACTTGAGGATGCAGTACTATTTCTTGCCATGCTTCCTTCATTTCCAAAGACCAATAAATATCATCGAATATAAATACACTTTTTTGTTTGGCCAATGGCAAACAAGCTTTAAAATAATCTATTGTTGGTTTTTTGCGGTG
The DNA here is from genome assembly GCA_937129345.1 of uncultured Thalassovita sp. Classification (GTDB taxonomy): domain Bacteria; phylum Bacteroidota; class Bacteroidia; order Cytophagales; family Flammeovirgaceae; genus Chondrinema. The sequence continues at coordinate 22,039 of CAKZMZ010000201.1, forward strand.
GTTGGCATCAAAAAATACCAAATCTATTTGGGGCAGTTTTTCTAGTAATGTTTTTAGCTCGGTATCTATATTTCCTTCAATTGCAGTAATGTTTTTACTGTTTAGTTGCTTGAAATTTTCTCTAGCTAGTGATAAGGTATTTGGGCAACCCTCTAGAGTATATACGCTCGAGTTTTTAGCCGCTTTTGCCAAGTAAAGTGTATTTATGCCTAATGAAGTGCCCAATTCTACTACGTGTTTGGGCTGTAAAAAATTTACTAGCCTAAATAGCATTTGGCCTGTTTTAGCATCATTTACTGTATTTTTTGTAATACTTGATATTTTTCTTATTTTACTCTTATCTACTCTAGAACCTGCACCTAAATCTTTTACTGTAATCTTTTGATGATTGCGTAACAGTACACCCCTAAGTGCTTCTATTTCATCAAAAATGTAGTAATTTTTTTTTGAGGCGATTACCTCATGGTATAGGGTAGATAAAAAGGGTATATCTTCTTTTTTTGGGTATTTCGCACTCAAAAAATAATTCACGAACGCTTTGGCAATCTGTAATTTCTCTGTCACGGATCGATTTGATATTGAATGTTATAATTCGCTATAAATATAATTTCTAAGGCTAAAAATCAGTAAATTACAATATGGTAATTCCACGTACTGTACTTGGCTGATCAGCTTTACAAATAGACTGATAATCTTGCCAATTGCCTAAAAATTTAGAAATTTGCCTCAAATGCTAAAATGCTATAAAACTTTACGATATGAAATTATTAGAAGGTAAATCTGCTCTGATAACAGGAGCATCTAAAGGAATTGGTAGATCGATTGCCAAAAAATTTGCTGAACAAGGGGCTAATGTAGGATTTACGTATTTGTCAAGTGTAGAGAAAGGCGAGGCACTTGAAAAAGAGTTGCAAGAATTTGGGATAAAAGCCAAGGGATTTCGCTCTGATGCTTCTGATTTTGCCGCTGCAGAACAATTGATCTCAGACTTTACCAAAGAATTTGGCCGCTTAGATGTTTTGGTCAACAATGCAGGTATTACCAAAGATGGCTTATTGATGCGTATGAGCGAAGAGCAGTACGATACAGTTATTAAGGTGAACCTAAAATCTGTTTTTAACCTTACCAAAGCCGCTTGCCGAACTTTAATGAAACAAAAATCAGGTTCCATCATAAACATGAGCTCGGTTGTGGGTGTGAGAGGTAACGCTGGACAAATCAATTATGCAGCTTCTAAAGCCGGTATTATTGGCATGACAAAGTCCGTAGCTTTAGAGTTGGGCTCAAGAAACATAAGGGCCAATGTGATTGCCCCAGGTTTTATAGCTACAGAAATGACCGAACAGCTAGATCCTAAGGTTGTAGAGGAGTGGACCAATGGCATTCCACTTAAAAGGGCGGGTACACCCGAAGAAGTGGCAGATTTAACCGTATTCTTAGGGTCGGACATGTCACAGTATATTACAGGGCAGGTAATTGAAATCAATGGCGGAATGAATACATAAAAAAAGTCCCTTTTAAGGGACTTTTTCAGTTGAACTTTTAATACGCTTTACTCTTTCAATTCATCAATATCTTCTCTGTCTTTTAATTTTTTGTCCTCTACATTTCTGTTGAGAAACTTGTTGAGTTCATCAATAGAATAGGTGGACTCAATTTCACCAGAGCTATTTACTTTTATATCGAAACCGTTAAGGTCACCGTGTACTTTTGGTTTTTGTTTGCTTTTGTCTTTTTTCTTCATGATTTATGCCTTTTTTTTGTTTAACAACGCTATTGCTCAAATCGTTCGAGCGTTTGTTTGGTTTCTAACTATGCTTTAGGAGCTTATCAACGCTTTTTTTACCATTTCTTTAACAATAACAATTAGGTTGGATACACTTATAAAAGTAATTGAGGTAACTAAAAAGTACGATAAATTTACAGCATTAGACAAGGTGAGTTTGTCTATTCCAAAAGGTAGTATTTACGGGCTGTTGGGTCCTAACGGTGCTGGTAAAACCTCCTTGATCAGGATAATTACGCGTATAACAGCAGCAGATTCTGGCAGTGTACTTTTCAATGACGAACCTCTTCAGCCAAAACATACTACATTAATGGGCTACTTGCCCGAGGAGAGAGGGCTCTACAGGAAAATGAAAGTGGGCGAACAATTGATGTATCTGTCAAGACTCAAGGGTTTATCTAAAGAGGAGGTGCACCAAAGGTTAAAATATTGGATAGATAGATTCGAAATAAAAACCTGGATGCATAAGCAGGTAGAAGAGCTCTCTAAGGGCATGCAGCAAAAGATACAGTTTATAGCCACTGTATTGCATGAACCACAACTTATCATTTTAGATGAGCCTTTTAGTGGTTTTGATCCGGTTAATGCCAATGTAATCAAAAATGAAATTTTGAGATTGAAGGAGTTGGGCTGTACCATTATTTTTTCTACACATAGGATGGAATCTGTAGAAGAGCTGTGCGATAACATGGCACTGATCAACCGATCGAAGAAAGTCTTAGAGGGAGAAAAAGAAGCTATAAAATCCTCTTTTAGTACCAATACTTATGCTGTTTTTACAGAAGAGGAAATCGATACTAGCCAACTGCATTTCAATGGAATAGATTTAAAGCTCAATCAATCTATTAAACAGGGTAAGCTTGTTAAAAACTTAATAAAAAGCAATGCAGCAAACCTAAACGATTTGATCAATGTGCTTATGCCACATTATCAGATACATGGCGTGCAAGAGCACATTCCCTCTATGGATGAAATATTTATACAATTAGTAGGTCGAAAAATGGAGTAGCTATAACCTAAGAGAAGATGCAGCAGAAAATTTTTCTAATAATTGCAAGAGAGTACCTCACCCGAGTCAGGAAAAAGTCATTCATTATAATGTCTATTCTTGGGCCAATTTTGATTGCCACCATTTACATTGTACCTATTTGGTTAACGCAAGCAGGAAGCGAAGACAAATTGGTGGCCGTGAAAGATGAGAGTGGCTTGTTTGAATCGAAGTTTGAAAATACAGAGAGCATATTTTTTATTGAAACAAG
>CAKZMZ010000202.1 GCA_937129345.1 uncultured Thalassovita sp.
AGAGAACTCAGATAAGCCAGAAATCTCGAAATTATATTCAAAATGTGGTTCGCTAATATCGAAAGCGCCTTTGGCAATGGGGGCTTCACCTGTTGATAACACGCCACTCACCACTTCTTCTACCGATGGATAGAACTCTTGATTGTGTTTTCTATCCATCACCAAATAGAACACTTTACCCGGCTCATCTAAAGCAAAATTTACTTGTGCTGTATTTACTTGAGGATCATTGAACCAAGGTGTATTTTCTACAAAAAATGGTGCTTGGCTATCTGCACCGTCATTAGTAGCAAAAAACCATTCTACTGCACCATCAAAAAACTTTTCACCAGTACTATCTCTTACAATGCCCGCATCTAAAGTGATGAAATAACTAGAAAGGGGCATCAAATCATTATTCAACTTAAACATTAAAGTACTGTGCTCTTTTTGTACCAAGCTAGTATCTTGTACATCAATGCTGCTTACCAATTCTTGGGTGGTCGCATCGTAAATATTGATATTGCCCGTAACAGGGAATATCTCTTCTGAAAAATCTATAGAAAAGGCTGTATTGACATTAACACCTTCTGCGCCATTATTTGGAAAGAAGTTGTATGCCACCAAACTAGTTTGGGTATCAGCTTCTGTTGTTACCCAAGTTTCATAGGTATAATTCTCAAAGTTGCCCACAAAGTCTTGAGCAACCATAAATACCCTGTACTCTGTAAATTGCTCTAGGTTAAATACCTCTATGAGTTGTGCGTCTCCTACTTGGGCAAATTCTACCACGCCACTAATAGCCGCAACGTTGCCCGTGCCATCTAGTCCATTGATCACTTGCTCAGCACTTGGTAATATTAAATCCGCATTGTTAGAAAGCACGATATAATACACAAGGCCAGGCTCGTTCAATGCTACTTGCATACTAAAAAAATCAGTACCTTTAGACTTCACATAAGGTGTATTATCCACATAACTCGGTGGTTGCATATCGGAACCATCATTAGTGGTAAAGCGCCAAGCAAAAACATCTTGGATACCCCAAAAGGCCTTATTTTCAAACTTACTTACAATAGCGCCTGAGTCAATCGTTACAAAATACTCTGTAAAAGGCTCTAAGCCATTTGGTAAAGTAAAAGATGCAGATTGAAAATCATAAACAAGTGCATCTGAAGCAATTGTTGCCGTTGGCTCTGCAGTTGCAGCGTTGCTGATTACAATATCACCCACACCTGCTTTTACTTCCTCAGAGAAATAAAGCTCAAAGCTCGTACCTGTAAAAACTTCTGTTTGTTGGTGGTACGGGTTGGTACCTTCGAGCACGACTTTATTGGTATAATCAATTTGTGTATTGATGAAATACTGTTCGGCATTTGGGTACATATTGCCCAAAGTATCTTCTGCCAATAAAAAGAGGTTGTACTCTTTGCCCTCTTGCAGGTTATTGATTGTGCGGCTCACAATTGTACTAGAAGTGTTAATAGTTAATGTACCAGAAGCTAGGGCAGGATTGCCGTTAAAATCGAGGCCATTTATGATTTGTTCATTAGAAAGCCCATCGTTAGTAGGTGGTGTTACCACGTAAAAAACCTTACCGGGCTCATCTAAGGCTATATCAAACGCAAAGCCATTGGTCGTAACATTGCGGTAAGTGGGTGTTCCCCCAACATAATTTGGCGGGAAATTATCCAATCCATCATTAGTAGTAAATGACCAATCTTCTGGCGAGGTAATCCCTTGGAATACTTTGTTGTCGTCGAAAGCACTTACTACTAAACCTGAATCGGCCAAAACATAATAAGTGGTTAGTGGCTCTAATGGAGTTTGCAAACCAAAATTTACTATATTGCCTTCTACATTGGCATTTAAGATATTTATGCTGAAAATTTGTGTACCACTAGCTTGGTCAAAAAGGTAAATACTTCCACTACCTGGAAATACCTCTTCAGAAAATTCCATTTGAAAAAGCGGGCTTACCTTTGTCTCTGTATCATTAGGCAGAGGATTTTTGTTGTAAAGCACTACCTTATTGCCGAGATCAACTTCGGTTGCCACGTTAAAGTGATCAACGAACCCTACGTTGCCCAAAGCATCTTTTCTCAGAAGAAAAACATGATAGTCTTTGCCTTCTTGTAGATTGTCTACAAAAATATTGAGTGGCTCAAAAGCAGTATTGCCCGTGACTATACCTGAAGCAAGTGCAGGCTCATTAAGCGAGTTAAGGCCATTCATCATTTGCTCAAGGTTGGGTTGATCATTGTATTTGTCGTCAACTATGTAATACACATCACCGGGTTCATCTAAGGCCACATCTAAACTAAAAAAGTTAAAGCCAACCTCTGAGAAATTAGGCGTATTGTTTACATACATTGGCGGGCGAGTATCGGTGCCATCATTAGTAAAAAAAGACCATTTAAATGGATCACTAATACCATTAAAAACTTTCCCATTGTTAAACTTAGAAATAAATGCAGCGGAGTCTATCAAAAAATAATAGCCTGTAAGGGTTTCTAAATTTTCTGTTAGTGAAAAACGCGCAGAAAAACCTTCAATAACGGTGGTTTCTGCAGGAATGGAAAAAGCCAATTCTTGGGTCGATGAATTGTATAAATCTATGTTACCTTGACCTGCTGCCACTTCTTCAGAAAAATAAATCTCAAAATTGGCATCTACCGGTATACCTTCCTCATAGTTTTGTGGAAGTGTACCTTCTAAAACTACTCTAGCCTCATAGTCGATTTGAGTTTCTACAAAAAGCTGAAAAACCTCACTTTGGTTGCCAAATAAATCCTCAACTACTAAAAATATACTGTAGGTGCTACCATCTTGCAAGCCTTCTATTCTTCTATTCACCAATTCAAATGCATTAGAAAGCTCTAATGCACCTTGTTTTAATGCCGGGCTATTATCAAAGTTAAGCCCATTGATTACTTGTTCTGCGGTAGGTGTGTCATTTTCAGAGCCACTTATTATATAATAAACACTACCGGGTTCGCTTATTGCCAAATCCATAGAAACGAAGTTGGTACCCGTTTCTTTAATGTAAGGTGTAGCATCAGTAAAAAAAGCAGGGGTTGAATCTGCTAAAGATGCAAAACTCCCACTGTTATCGGCAGAGATTAACACTGCTTCCTTTTCGTATAAGTTAATTTTGCTAATATCACTGGCATATAGAACTGATTGATAAAATGCCAGCAAAAAAAAGAGGATAGACCGTAAGGATCTTAAGTTTAAATGCTGCATAACAAAAAATTAGGTTGAACCCTTTAAAAAAATGATTAAAAAATTGCGGAATAAATCCTATATGAGGAACTGTGATAGCTGCTTTAACTTATACCTTTGCAGCAGCGATAATTACTTACGATGTAAGTTTTTAAGGAATAGGAAATATTTTGAATTTATTTTTATCAGAAATTACTATTAGATGTCGTGCTCAATAGCCTTATCATTTTAAAGGTTTAAAATAAAAAAGGGCAAGAAATTTTATATCTATTAGGTTAATGGCTGTATTTTTTGATAATGGAAATGAGCTATTCTTAAAAAAAACTTAAAACAATGCACAAGAGAACCACTAAAATTTTGGTAAGGCCTCTCTGACAGAAGCATAATTCTTTTGGCAAAAGGCCTCTTTTTATTGGCTTTTTGATTTTTTTTATCCAAATGACTTTTTTTGTATTTGTTAAAATTTTGCCTTTACAGGGTGAATTCATTATTTAAATAGGTTTTTGTATTTTTCTTATATGCCCCAAATTTTTACTTTTCTTAAGCTGAGCATCATTAAGTTTTATTTGAAAAGATTAAAGCAAAAGCGGGCAAATAGCCATATGAACATCAAGGAAAAACGGGCCATTTTTAATGAAAACTTGGCAAGATTTAAGGGCAAACCTGTAAAGGTGAAAAATGTAGCAGCCAATGGAATTCCCTGTTTGTTTTTTGAGTATACAGAAAGCGCAAGTGCTAACAAAAGGCCTTTGGTGCTCTACTTACACGGCGGTGCTTATATAAAAGGCTCTGTACATAGTTACCGATCGCTTTGCGAAAGGATTTGCCACTATTGGCAGGCCGATGTTTTAGCGGTAGATTATCGCCTAGCGCCTGAATATCCCTTCCCTGCTGCGGCGGATGATGCTATTTCGGCTTACCTATGGTTGGCAGCGCAATATCCTCAGCAAAAGATTATCTTAGCGGGCGACTCTGCTGGTGGAGGTTTGGCACTGGCCGTTTGTAAAAAACTTATAGAAGATGACGAGCAAAAACCAGAAAGTTTAGTACTTTTTGCCCCTTGGGCCGACCTTAGCTGTTCATCTGAAAAAATGCAAGCCATGGCCAAAAACGATTTGGTTTTGGATAGAACCGAACTTTTAAAAGCCGCCAAAATGTATGCAGGCAAGCATCCTTTAGACCATCCTTACATTTCCCCAATTCATGCAGATTTTAGGGGCTTTCCGCCGGTATTTATACAAACCGGCGCTAAAGATTTACTGCTCCACGACTCTGAAAGGCTGCATCAAAAACTTATTAAGGCAGATGTTAACAGCGATCTCGACATTTGGAAAAATATGTGGCATGTTTTTCAGCTTTTCTCTATGGTACCGCATGCAGACAGAGCACTTAAAAAAGCAGGCGACTTTGTAAAACAACAAGCCTAAGAAACTATATTACCTGATTGCTTTACTTGATTCATTCTTTGCCCAAAGCCAAATTCGAAATGTTTGATGAGAAACTGATAGGCATTGCCAAAGCTAATTTTTTGAATAATTTCTTCTACTTCTAAATCTCCAAACAAAAATGGACTGCGCTTTTTGAGTTGGTAAAGCCCGCCTTTTAAATCTTCTGCAAAGTTTTTAAATTCCATAGCTGTAGGATAAGGGTCTAGAGGATCTATGTATCCCTCAAAGTCAGTACCGATGCTAATAGTATCCCAAATGGCTGCAGGATTGTCCAAATCTGCCTTGAAAGGCACCAAGACAATGCGCTCTATGGTCCGGGTAAAAGCATCTATGTTGTTCTCTCTTCTCTCTTTTTTGCGAACGCCTAAAATGCGTTGATCAAATGCCAAACCCAACAAACCTTCACTTTTATGGATTTGCTCAATGTCCTGATCACAAAGATTAATGCCCCAAGCGTAAAAATCATCCCTTTCAAAATTATCGCTGCGGTTATATTTGCCGAATAGGCCTTTGGTTTTCTCTAGATGACTTTCTTCTATTAATTGCTCCAAAGTTTGCGCACCCGAATAACCTACATGGCTAGCTACTATTGGTAGCTTCTTTTTTACATCCGCACTTGAATTATATGGCTCAACTATGTGCTGGTAATAATCTGCCCTTGCCTGTGGCGACATGTGTTTTACATCGAGTAAAATTCTTCTGCTGCCCGTATCTTTCAATTGCTCATCTAGGCCGAGCATATCCTTAGCGATTTCTAAACCCTTGCTATTAAAACCTGCCTCTAAATTTTTAGACTGATCCAAGAAACATTTATTAGCAATATTGGGGAAACTATGCGCGTGGCCACAGAGTGTATTGTCGAAGTGATGTGCAAACGTGATAAAGAACACAGGATGCTCCCAATTGGGAATGGTCTTGCTTTCTCCTTTTAAAGCCGCAATGCGTTCTTTTAAAAGATGTAGCGGTATATCTTGCGCAACATCAGGATTGCCAATACCCAAAGCATGCATGCCCTCTATGGTTAACACCACTGCCACTTGATCGGGGCTGTTTACGCTTTCAGTAACATCGGCAGGGGTTTTGGCTATTTGATACGAGCCCTTGGTTTTGTACTGTACCCGCTGACCGTTCTCCCATGTATCTACACAAACCTCGTTTACTTTATTAGCCCCTTTTAGATAAAAGTCATACTCTTTTTGCAGCTCATCCCAATAATCATAGATTTCACCTTCAATCTCCTTTCCTTGAAAAAACTCTACACGCTCTTTGGAAATCCCCATAAATTTGGTTTGTGCCATATCGAGCAAAGTGTGTTTTTTCCCTGTTCGTATGCCCTTTTTAGCACGAAGCACTCTAAAAAATTTATCTCTGAAAAAACCTTTTTCTATAGGGTAAAGTGAGGCGAATATCAACTTAGTGCGGCCTACCAATAGTTTGGCAAAATCTGCTTGACTGTACCCTACCCGCTTGCCTTTGGCTTGTCTTTTTACATTCGATTCGGGTATGTTCCAAGGAGTAAAAAGAATTGGCTCTTTTTCTTGAGGTGTATTTCTTAAAGCATTAAATGACCAAGCTACCGGGTGGCTATGTAAGTCGGCGAAAATTCTTTCCATACCAAATAAAAATCAAGGGTTTTGAGGGAAAACAGATAAAAATGAGTAAACGCAGCATTTTATCCTGTCTTGTAGCTTGTTGATTTTATTCGACCAACATTCGTAATTAAAAGCTAATACTCAGTCCGTTCCTTATGTTGTATGTGAGTGAGGGGATGTCTTCGTCAATTACGGGTTGTGCGTCGTAATTGAGGTTTACATTGAAATTAAAGGCGAGGTTAGAGGCAATTTTTAGGGCAAGTCTAAAACCTAAGGATACTCTAAAGTCTGAGAAATTATCAATAACTGGTTGATAATAGCCTATGGTTGAAATGGAATGCCCATTCTCAAAAGTTTTGTCTGCCGATAAAAAAGAGCTGATCCTGTGGTCTCTGTGAAAAACAGCCGTATCTAGCTCTTGCTCATATTCGTACATGTAGGCCACACCTAAATGGATATCGCTTTTCTCTTTTTTCATTAAGTTGAAGCGCGGACCCGTTCCTAGCAAAAGTCTCTTTTGGATCCTAAGTATCTCATCATACTGTATTTGAGAGAAGGCCTCCCATACAATTTTTTCTTTCCACAAATAATTATATCTAATATGCTGATAGGCCCTATTTTCCCCACTGGTCTCGCCTTGGCTATTGCTCAAGATCACATCGTAATTGTTCATAGAAACAATGCGGTGTTTCCCTTTTTTATATTGTAAGAAAGAGCCTGCATTAGAGGCATAAAGTGTATTTGTATTTTTGGTGGTGTAAAAATCTATGTTCAATGCCAACTGCCATCCTACGGTATCTTCACTAATGTCGTTGTTTTTTACGGCTACTATTTGAGCTTGGGATCCTTTTTTTTGTAGAAGTAAAGTGAGCAAAAGAAAACCAATAAAAAAAGTCTTGTAAATATTCATTCTCTTTAACCCATTGCTTTGGTGTCTAAAACATTATTTCTTTCTGCTACTTGTCAAGTACGACCAACAGAAAGAAACCATTCCTAGAACAGTCATTTTTTTTAGAAAACGCTAATTTTAAAAATGTGTAGGCAAAAAGAGGGTGCTTATATTTTGCACGGTCAATCTTTCTGTATCGGCGAAACCGTGGTTACTTTGAACTTTCCGCCTTGTTCGGTAATCAGTCTTGCTGTGGTCACTTTTATCTTAAATTGCTCTCCTTTTTTATTTTGAACAGTCCATACACCAGCTGACTCAGGCTCTCCGTTTAGATAATCTTCATGTAATTTCAAAGCCTTTTCCCTTTGCTCTTCAGGCAATACTATGGTAAATGTTTCACCTATCAGTTCTTCCATAGAATAGCCATAAATGTTACAATAAGCATGATTGGCCTTTACAAAGTTGGCTTTTTCATCGGTAACGCAAATTCCGATGTCTGCTGCATTAAAAACCGATATAATCAAGTCTTCGCTTTGCGATAGTTCTTTTTCTACCCTTTTTAAATCGGTAATATCTAGGAGGCTATAAGATATCACATTGATGTCGTGCTTTTCGTCCTCTACAGGAGTAAAGTTGTATTTAAACCACCTTTCTGCACCACTTTTGGTAACTACGTTTTTTTCACCGCTCACAAAAGAACCTGAGACCGCTTTCCTAAAATCTTTTCTAAAGCGCTCCAAATCGCCAACCGGCTCGTACTCTATCATCGATTCCCCCTCTTTGAGTTTGCGATTGTACATAAACTCAGACTTTTGTTGTGCTATATCATTAAAGGCGATTATCTTATAATCTTTATTGATCAGAATAAAAGCCTGCAACGAGTTGTTGAGCAAAGCTTTTGCATTGGCCTCACTCTCTAAAATTTTCCTATTTTGGTTCTCAACTTCCTCACTTGCAGACTTTAGTTCGGCATAAGCAATCTGTAGCTCTTCATTGGTAGATTGTAATTCCTCATTAGAGGTTTCCAGCTCTTCGTTAGAGGATTGTAGTTCTTCGTTAGAAGATTGCAACTCCTCATTAAGCGATTGCAATTCTTCATTGGCGGTTTCCAATTCTTCAATAAAAGTTTGCAAATGCTCTTTTACACCTTCTAACTCATGCTCTAGCTCAACTACCCTTGGGTGCTCGTTAATGTTTTCTACCGAACCTTCATTAGAAAAATTGAACAATGGACTATTTGGCTCATGGGTTTCAAAAACCACTACAAAAAGCCCATTTTCAGAATCAGAATAAAGTAAGGGCTTTACAACGATCCTAACGAAGTAAACCTTGTCGAAAAAATGTAATTTCCTGATTTCGCCTTTAGCAGTTTCGTTGTTTTTTATAGCAGCAGTAATGAGCGCCCTAAGGTCTATATGCAGATCTTTGCTTGCTAATTTTAGAATATTGGCATTCATCGATCCTGGGTTAATACCCAAAAACATGCGCACATCTCCACTAATGTGGACAACATCCATATTGCTATCCACCACTACATAGCTATGGTCATAAGTATTGTACAGCGTCTCTTTGACCATTTCTGGCACGGTCAGCGCTTTTTGTGGATCCTTCTTTGTACTGCTATTTATTTTTCCGGTGCCTTTGGGCGTAAAAGTGGCAAAACGAACCGGGCTTATTTTCTCTCCGCGTTTTCTTTGGAAAATTTTCGCCTTGCCCTCAACGGTCATAAAAAGATCGGTAAATTGACCCACAGTTTCTGACTTACCCAAAAACAAATAACCATCTGGGTTTAAGCTGTAATGAAAAACAGGGATTACATGCTGCTGCAAACTTTGGCTAAAATAAATGAGCAAATTTCTGCAGCTGATTAAATCTAACTTTAAAAAAGGTGGGTTTGAGGTAACATCGTGCTTAGAGAATAAAATCAATTGCCTGATCGGTTTTATGACCTCGTACATATCTTCTTTCTTAAGAAAATAGTTTTTTACGATGTCTTCAGGCATTTGATCCACCGCATCAGCAGAATAGATGCCCCTACGTGCAATGGTAATGGCGTTTTCATCTATATCAGTAGCAAAGATTTGAATATTGTAATCTTGTAATCTGCCTTTAACAATCCTTGCTATAATAAAGGCGAGTGTGTAGGCTTCTTCTCCTGTGGCACATCCTGCAATCCATACCCTTAGTTGATCGCCTTTTTCTTTGGCCGACATGATTTTTACCAACCTTTTTTCTAGTTCTATAAAGGCTTCTTTGTCTCTAAAAAAGTTGGTTACCCCAATCAACAAAGTATGGAATAGGGCATCCAGCTCTTTAGAATCATCTTCTATAAAATTTAAGTACTGATCGACGCTTCTTATTTTGAGCTCGCTCATACGCTTATCGAGCCTTCTGATAATGGTAGAAGGCTTATAGTTGGCGAAATTAGTACCTGTACGTTTGGATAATTTTTTCAATACAACATCTAGAGCTGTATTGTTCTCCTCGATATCTTCAGAAATGACCCTGTAGGCAGAGCTAGTGACAATATCTTTAAGCTCTTCGCCTATTTTGTCGGGTGAAAGCACTAAGTCTACTTGACCTGTTTCTATGGCAGAAAGAGGCATGCCATTGTATTTGGCGGTTTGTGGTTCTTGGGCAATGGTCATACCTCCCACAGACTTGATCACCTTTATACCTTTAGAACCATCGCTTCCCGTTCCGGATAAAATGATGCCTAGCGCCAAGGCTTCTTTTTCTTTGGCAATAGAACTGAAGAGTGTATCTACAGAAGGTTTAGGCCCCGCCGAAGGCACAGGCTTAGAAAGCTGAAAATAATCCTTTGAGAGAATTATTTCGCTATCGGGTGGTGTAATGTAAATATTATTACCCTTAGCCTTTAAGCCGTTTTTCACTTCTACTACCGAAAGGCTGGTTTGCCTGCTCAGCAATTGAACAAGCATACTTTTGTAAGTTGGGCTTAGGTGCTGGGCTATTACAATAGCAATGTTGCCAAGATCGTCTGGCAATCTCGAAATCAACTCTTGAAGCGCCTCAAGGCCACCCGCAGAGGCACCTATACCCACTACCACCAATTCGTCTCCTGATGAGCCTTTTTGCTGTTTAGCCATAAAAAAATATGAAGTTTACAATAGCTGTAATTAAAAAATTTATTAAGTGTAATTTAAAAAAGTTTAATCAACTTTGAACAGTTTTATGATAAAAATAGACAGATTGGTAAATAGAATTTTAGGGTTGCTGTTTCTCTCAAGCCATTTTAAAGAATTATTGAATTCTCGAGACAGCATTTCGATTTGGGCAGCATCAAAAACATTAGAAAAGTTACCGATAAAATTCCGTTCATCTTCTTGCACCCTTATTAGATTTTGAGCGCCGTATTTCCAAAGTGTGGTTTCTCTCATAATATGCAAACCATAAAATAACAGACTTTTCTGCTCCTCTTTGCTCATGCTATAAAACTGTTCTGCGAATTGCAACATATTGGTAAAGTCCATTTTAAAGCAAACTCGCATCCACTGCTTAAAAAAATCGGCATGGGTTAAAGCAGAACCTTCGCTCAGTTTAACAGCCTTGTTCAGGTTACCTTCTGACAAAAAAGCCAATTGTTGTGCTTTATCTGCAGGCAATGTCATTTCAGATTGCAAATAAGACACGATTTCTGTATCGTTAAAAGATGGCACATAGATCAACTGCAAGCGAGAAATAATGGTAGACAACAATTGGTCTGAGTTGTAAGAAACCATTAAAAAAACCGTATTGGGCGGGGGCTCCTCTAAAATTTTTAAAATGGCATTGGCTGCAAAGGGATGCATCCATTCTGGCAGCCAAACCAACATTACCTTATAATTGGCCTCAAAAGACTTAAGCGAAAGCGCTTTTATGATATTCCTGCTCTCTTCTTTTGAAATATTGCACTGTTTGTTTTCTGCTCCGATAAAGGCCGCCCAATCAGAAAGTATCGGGTAGTGGTTCTCTTGTATAAAAGCTCGCCACTGCGGCATGTAGTTACCGCTAATGGCCTCACTACTTTTTTTAAATTTTTTAGTAGTAGTGGTCGGAAATATACAGTGCAAATCTGGATGGATCAATTTCTCGTATTTGCTGCAAGAAGAACAATGACCACAAGAGTCGTTTGCCGTTGGCTGCTGACAGTTGATGTACTGTGCATAGGCCAAGGCCAAAGCCAAAGCGCCGCTGCCCTCACTGCCTAAAAAAAGTTGTGCATGAGCAATATGACTATTGCGCACCGACTGCAACAACGCAGATTTAACATCGTCTAATCCTGTAATATCTGAAAACTGCACAACAGCTCAATTAATTTAATTCTAAAAAAAATAGATAAATAAGATGAAATGGTTTTCGCTATAAACCTACTCTTTGGCACAAGTTTAAAATGGCTTATTTCTCTTATCCCTTTATCTTATCTTGGAAAATATAAGCCCCCTATATATTTGCTTAGCTCAGCTGACCTAGGTGCTATTTTAGCAGAATTTGCGATTACTTTAAAAAAGTGGCCTTAGCATTTCAAACTGGGTCACTTTCTTTACCATGCCACAACGATGCAAAAAACGATTTGTGGCTTTTGCCTGTACATCGATATTTAAGATGGCCAATTCCTTTTTTAAACACATTTGGCTAGCTGCCCTCAACAATTGTATGCCTATTCCCATAACTCTATGCTCGGGGTGTACCGCCAACTGAGTAACCCTACTTTTAAGCGGTTCAAATATAACAAAGCCAACTGTTTTTGTTCGGTAAACCGCCTCTATAATTGTCTCGTTTTGAAAGTTTCTTATTACAGAATCGATGCTATTTTGCCAGCAGGGTTCAAAATCGAAAAAGCTCCGATAAAGTTGCCAATCGGGTAATCTATCTTTTACTGGCAGTAGTTGTATGCTTTTATTTCCTTTTAGGTTTTTAGAAGGCTCGCCCAAATAGCAATGCATTGTCCTAGACACTTCGAAACCTAGTTGTCGGTATGCCTTTAGTGCAGGTTCATTATTTTCTACAACTTCTAAAAGACACTGTTTTACCTGTTGCTCTTTTAGTTTTTCAAAAGCAAAACGGTAAAGCTTAACGGCTAGCCCCCGCCCTCTGAATGTTGGCACAACCCCTGTACCTCCATTATACGCAGTTTTCAAGCTTTTGTAA
>CAKZMZ010000203.1 GCA_937129345.1 uncultured Thalassovita sp.
ATACCCGTATCTATTTCATCAAAAATAATGGTAGGCAAACTGGTCTTTGTCGCTAAAATGTACTTAATCGCCAACATCAACCTTGAAAACTCTCCGCCAGAGGCTACATTTTTTAATTCTTGTAGAGCAATTCCCTTATTTGCTGAAAACATAAAGGTGAAGTTATCTAACCCATAAGTGCTCGGAGAAGTGCGCTCATGAACAATCTCTACTTTGGCATTGGGCATGCCCAACTGCGTTAATATCAAAGTGATGTTTTCTTGAAGTTTTGGTACTGCCTCATTGCGTTTAGCAGAAAGCTTTTCTCCGGCTTGCCTCATTTCGCCTTGTAATGCCTCTTTTTTTTCTTGCGCTGCCTGCAAGGCATCATCAAAGTTAAGGGCTTTATCTACCTTGTCTTGTAATTCATTTCTGATGCTTATCAACTCCGATACAGCGTCTACTTTGTGCTTCTTCTGCAAGGCATATAAAAAATCGAGTTGGTCTTTGAGCAATTCTGTGCGTTCCTGATCTAAAAAAAGCTCGCTCTCTTCAGATTCAATTTCCAGGTTTATATCATTGAGCTCTATTTGCATACTGCCCAGTCTCTCTCTAAAAGAAGCGAACTTAGCAGAAAATTTGGCTATTTGCGCCAACACGCTGCTCGCTGATTTTAAGCCGCTCTCTACTGAAAACTCTGCCCTACTCAGGTATTCTAACGCAGCATTGAGATTTGCCTTGATCGCTTCTGCATTTTCTAATTTTTCCACCTCTTCTTCCAAAGCTGCTTGATCGGTATTATCTAAATTGGCCTTGTCTAACTCTGTAAGCAAATGTTGGTTAAAATCGAGGGCTTTCTGCATTTCTTGGCTTTCTTCTAGCAGCGTGTCATATTCTTTTGCTGCTTTTTTATAAGCCCTAAATGTATTTTGATAATCAGAAAGCAGCAGGGCATTACCGGCATAAATATCGATGACCTCTAATTGAAAATTGGCATTGCCCATTAATAAAGTATCGTGCTGAGAGTGAATATCCATCAATCGTTTAGATACATTTCTCAAAGTCTCTAGATTAACCGGTGTATCATTGATAAAGGCCCTTGATTTACCGCTGGGCGAAATCTCTCTCCTGAGCAAGGTTTCTGTTTCGTAGTCTAGGTCTTCTTCATTAAACAAGTGCTGCAAGCTGTAGGCTGAAATATCAAAAACCCCTTCGATAATACATTTTTCATCTTCATCGTAAAGGGCTTTGGTATCTGCCCTATTACCCAAAAGCAGACCTAAGGCACCTAGCATAATGGATTTACCTGCTCCTGTTTCGCCAGTAATAATATTTAGATTGGCATTGGGTGCCATCTCAAGATGTTGTATTAAAGCGTAATTTTTAATCAGCAGGTTTTTTAGCATATATCAAAAAATGATTTTGGGAATTATAGCAGTTCAAAATTAGTGGATTGATACTATAGAGTACTATATAATTGCCTAAAATATATAGAGATGTTATAAAAAGTATATTCAGCAGAAAAATTGATGGCCATTTGCAGATTTAAACTTTTATTCGATCAAAAAATACATAGACAATAACAGGCTAGCGCAATTTGTTAATTAGAGCGTATTTAGTTACCACTTAGTACCCCTCCTATTGCTGAATATATTAAAGATACCTATTTGCTATTTGCAAAGCTTGGGTTCCGTATCCACCACCAAAAAGGTAATAGTGGTTCAAGTAATGATAGAGCATGTAAACCGGGTTCCTAGATTGCCAATCAGCGGGCAAAGGGTATGTTTCTTGGTAAGCTTCCCAAAAGCTATCTGAAAACCCACCGAACATAGTGGTCAGTGCCAAATCCAATTCCCTATCAGCGTAAGCGATCGCTGGATCGATCAATGCAGGGCCTTTATTAGTGTACAAATAATTACCCGACCATAAATCGCCGTGATTGAGCGCAGGAGCGGGATTGTGCCCAATAATACTAGGTAATTTTTGTAGCAACTGTTCGTACCTGCTATTTTCAGTAGCGCTCAATTCTCTTTTCTCTCTAATCATTTTTAACAAATGGGCCAGCCTATTCTCAGAGTAAAAAGCTACCCAATCGGTTTTATGGCTGTTGTCTTGCAAAGTGGCACCGCAATAGGTATCGCTCTCAAAGCCAAAAGCTTGTGCGGTGAATTTATGCAACTGTGCCAAACCCCTGCCTAAAACCTCATCTTGCTCTGAACGGTTACTAGCTGCTTCGAGATATTCGGTCACCAACATGCCCGGAAATTGATTTTCGGGCGTTTTTGCTAGAACCACTTCAGGAATGATCAATTCTGAATCGGCCTTTGCCAACTCTTTCAATCCATCGGCTTCTCTTAAAAAGAGGTCTGCAGCTGCACTCTTATTCCATTTTACAAAAAAAGGCCCATGCGTGGTATCCAATGCCGATGCCGCATTGATGCAACCACCGCTCAAAGCCCGAACATTGAGCAAATCAAAACTACTGCCCAAGGCATCCTTCAAACACTGCTCTATGTATTGGTAAACTACTGTATCCATGTAATAAGTCAAATTTATCGGTATGGTATTAAAATTAAGATAGATTTGTATTGGCAAAGAACTGCCAACATCAAATAAAATCACTTTATCTTTACAAGCGTAGCGCCATAACCAAATTTGCCCTTTTGTGCATCTTGAAAATAGGCCACATGCTGATGCCCACTCAACCTCTTACTTATGGCAGATTTTAATACGCCTGCACCAACGCCATGTATAAAAACCACTTCATCCAAACCATCTAAAATGGCTTTGTCCAAAGCATGTTCAAAATGGTCTAACTGCACAGAAATGATCTGGGCATTAGACATGGCCCCGTGGTTCGGCAATAGCGCTTCTATGTGTAAGTCTACCTCGCGTTTCGACACTTTACTGACCCCGCCCCCTTGCTTACTCTGTATGGCATAAGAAATATGGGCACTTTTACCACCTGCCAAACTCTCTTTTAGTTTGTTGGCATCTATGTGTACCTCTTCCTCATC
>CAKZMZ010000204.1 GCA_937129345.1 uncultured Thalassovita sp.
ACAACAATCAGATCATGAAGCATTTTTTACTTACCTTCATGTTCTTATCCTCTGTGCTTTTCTCTGCATTAGCTCAAGAAAGAACAATTACCGGTACGGTACTTTCCGGTGAGGACGATTCGCCACTACCAGGCGTAAACGTCTTAGTAAAAGGTACCTCAACAGGTTCTATTACCGATATTGATGGAAATTTTAGTATCAAGGTTGATGAGACAGCCAAAACCATGGTATTTTCTTTTATCGGCTTCCAATCACAAGAAGTTGAAATTGGCTCTAGAAGTGTATTTAACATTTCCTTAGCATCTGATGCTGAGCAACTCCAAGAAGTTGTTATTACAGCGCTTGGCTTTGAGCAATCTGCCGATAATTTGGGTTCTACAAGTTCTCAAATCGATGGTTCTCCCATCATCCAATCTGGTGAAACTGGTGTGATGAACGGGATGCAGGGTAAAGCCGCTGGTGTTCGTATTACGCGAAACAGTGGTGATCCTGGCTCAGGCTCTTACATACAGATACGTGGGCAAAGTACTATTACAGGTAGCTCACAACCATTAATAATTGTAGATGGTATTCCTATCAGTAACTCAAGTATTGCTGGTTCTCAGGCAACAACCGCAGGTGTAACGCAGCAGTCTAGATTAAATGACATCAACCCTAATGATATTGAGTCAGTACAGATTTTAAAAGGTGCTTCTGCTGCTGCGCTTTGGGGTTCTCGTGCTGCCAATGGTGTAATATTGATCAAAACAAAATCTGGTGCCAAGGGAAGAACCAACATTTCTTTCAAATCTACGCTGTCTTTAGACAGAATTAGTGTACAACAACCATTGCAAGACAAATTTGGTCAAGGTAGTGGTGGCAATTATAGCCCGACTGCTTCAGCCTCATGGGGCGATAAAATCTCAGAACGTTCTGGTGGTCCTGATGTTTTTGATACATCAGGCCAATTCTTTAGGGCAGATGATGGTACTGAGTACTATCCTATCTTAGAGAAAAATTCAAGAGAGACTTTTAATGAGTCTAACTTTGACCAAATCTTTGGTAATGGTTATTTTATTGATAATAATCTGAGTTTTAGTGGAGGTAATGAGCAAACCCAATACTTTGCAAGTTTGTCTAACTTAGACCAAAAAGGTATAGCTCAAAATAATAGCGATTATGTGAGAAGTACAGTAAGATTTAATGTTAACCACAAATTCAGTGATTTATTAAGCATTAATTCTAAATCTACTTATGTAAACACTACTTCTAATCGTACCCAAACCGGTTCTAACTTAAACGGTATTTATCTTGGCCTACTAAGAACACCAGCGGATTTTGACAATACGCATTATAAGGGTGACTATTTTTCAGGTCCAGATGCTGCACCAGTAGTGAACAGGCAAAGATCTTATCGTAGGTATTTGGCCAACAATCCAAACCCAATTTACAATAATGCAAACTGGACAATTAATGAGTTAACGAATAGCTCAGTAGTTGATCGTTTTATTACTAGTACAGAGATAAAGTTGAAGCCAACCAATTGGTTCGATCTAACTGCCAGAGGTGGAGTTGATTTTTATGAGGATTTTAGGCAAACAAATTTCCCGGTACACTCTGCAGGAAGTAATGCGCCAGGTAGGTATACTGAGGAGTTAATAAGAGAGCGCGAGTTTAACTTGGATATTATCGGTAGATTTTCTAAGGATTTTACCCCTGATCTTTCTACAACCTTTATTACAGGTTTTAACATCAATGATAGAAAGTATTTGAGAATTGGTGCCGAGATGCAAAACTTTATATTACAGTTTGGCCCAACAGACTTTTCTAATGCACTACCAGAAAATATTGGTGCTATTGATTTTGAAAGGACTATTAGAACTTCTCGCTGGTACAACACTATGGAAATAGGGTTTAAAGATCAATTGTATGTAAACCTCTCAGGTGTATTTGAATCTGCATCTACTTTTGGCGAGTTATCAGACAATACTTTCTTTTATCCTGCAGCTGATGCAGCTTGGAAATTTACTGAGCTACCAGGTTTACGTAATAATAACGTCTTATCGTTTGGTAAATTAAGAGCTTCTTGGGGTAGAGTGGGACAACAACCGGCCGCCTATCGTACTAGAACCAACTTTGTAAGTGCCGCATATGGTACTGGTTGGGGCGATTTAACAGATGCTGCTTTCTATGGTGGAGGTTTTGTACAATCAGCTACCCAAGGTAACCCATTCTTGACACCTGAGATTAAGACTGAGTGGGAACTAGGAACCGATTTGAGGTTCTTGAACGATAAAGCTTCACTATCATTTACTTACTATCAAAATAATATTGATGGGTTGCTATTTGATGTTTTGGTGGCGCCATCAACTGGTTTTGCTGAGAGATATGATAATGCAGCCGAGATGGAGAATAAAGGTATAGAAATAGAAGGTTCCTACAGATTTATTGACAAAGGTGATTTTAATGCTAGCGTAAACTTCAACTACAACCGTAACCGGAACAAAGTATTAAGCCTTGCAGGTACTGAGTCATTAGGCTTAGCAGGTTTTACCAATGCTGGTACAAGGGCTGTAGTTGGCCAACAACTAGGTGTACTTTGGGGAGGTTTATGGGCTAGAAACGAAGACGGAAGCTTCATACTAGATGATAATGGATTCCCAACGGTAGCACCTGAAGCAGGTGTAATGGGTGATCCTAATCCAGATT
Organism: uncultured Thalassovita sp.; assembly: GCA_937129345.1. Lineage (GTDB taxonomy): Bacteria > Bacteroidota > Bacteroidia > Cytophagales > Flammeovirgaceae > Chondrinema. The sequence goes on from CAKZMZ010000204.1 coordinate 2,689, forward strand.
GGAGAGGTGGTGCAGGACTAACCTTAAACTACAAAGCACTATCATTAAATGTATTATTTGAGACTTTCCAAGGTGCAGATATTAGTGAGGCAACCAGAGGCGTATTATACACATTTGGCCGCCATGAAGATAATGGAAACGAGGTAGTTCCAGCCCAAGAAATAAGAAACTACGAAGGAACAGTATTCCCAGCTGGCGAATTGGTGAGAGGTAACATAGCTGATTTTGGTGCCGGACCAGTATTACTTGACGAAGAATGGTATACAGGTTTAGGTAGTGGATTTGGTTCTGTAAGAGAGCAGTTTGTTGGTGATGGCTCTTGGACAAGACTCAGAGAAATAACTTTAAGCTATACACTAAATACACCGGGCTTTAGAGAGAAAACCAAATTGTCTTCTATGCAATTTAGCTTAACTGGTAGAAACTTGATATTGTGGACACCAGTGCGTGGTATAGACCCTGAGACTAGTTTAACTGGTGGGTTTGGTCAAGGGCTAGAGTACTTTACTAACCCGGGTACTAGGTCATTCCTTTTCTCAGTAGCATTTAATTATTAATAAGATATCTAATACTAACCAGCAATTACCATTAATTGCTGGTTACCAAAATATTTTAATTATGAAGACAAATATTTTATATAAATTAGGATTAGCAGTATTATTCCTGTTTACTGCTTGCGAGTCAATAGTCGATGATTTAAACGTAGATCCTAACAACGCGACAGATGCACCCATTCCATTGATATTAACAGGAGCCCAAGTAGCTAATATTACTGTTCAAGAAGGCCATCCCGTAAGAGTAGTAAATATGTGGTCTGGTTACTACAACGGTGCTGATAGGCAGTACCTCGATTATGCCCAGTATAACGTAAACGCCGGTAACTTTAATGGTGATTGGACAGATGTTTACCAAGGCGTGGTAAGTCAGACATCTTTGATCATAGAAAGAGCATCTGAGATAGGTGAAAGACAAATAGCTGGTATCGCCAAGGTAGTACAAGCTCAAGCAATAGGTACTGCAACTGAATTATGGGGTGACATACCTTTTACAGAGGCCATTAATTTTGAAATTAATAACCCAGTCTTTGACCCTCAAATGTCAACCTTGTATCCAACATTAATAGCCCAGCTAGACGATGCCATTGCTGATTTACAATCAGGCCAAGGGGCTACGCCAGGAGATGCGGATATTCATTATGGAGGTAATAGAGATAATTGGATTGCTGCGGCTTACACTTTAAAGGCAAGGTATTTAATGGATATGAAAGATTATGCTGGAGCCTATACTGCTGCACAGCAAGGTATAAGCAGTGCTGATGGCGATTTGGTTTCCCCACACGGGACAATCAATGATGGTAACTTGAATCTTACATATTCTTTTGTAGTAGTAGATCGTGCAGGAGATATGGATGCAGGTATAGGTGAAGACGGTGCTGGTGACCATGTTTATTCTGCCGACTTATTAGATCCTGCTCAGCCTGAGTACAGAGGCAATGCTAAAACAGATGAAACTGCCCGTTTCCGATATGCCTTTTTAGATGCCGGTGGGGATAGCTATACTGGCAGATTAGAACCTAATTATACTTCAGTGGCTAATGGTGAGGATTACAATGGGATGATTGCTATAGATAAAGACTTTAGATCAGTAAGTTATGCTGAAAATTTATTGATTTTAGCAGAAGCAGGGTTTAGGTCTCAAGGTTTTGCCACGGGTCTTACTCACTTAAATGAGTTCAGGGCCTATATGAATACTGGCGGGTATATTGATCCAACCTATACCGCAGATTTTCCATTTGTTTATGAAGCTTATGAAGATGCTGATTTTAGCGATGGCGGTATTGCTAATCCAGGCGGTATGAGTGCAGACGATGCTTTGCTAATGGAAATTATTGAAGAACGTTATGTTACTTTTATAGGAACACATTTAGGTTTTAATGATTTGCGTCGCTTACAAGACGAAAATGTTAAATTACCTATGGATGTAATATTGACCCGTGGTTCTCAATTTCCTCAAAGGATTATCTATGGTCAAGATGAATTGAATTCTAATACCAATGCGCCGAGTCCTGTGCCAGGTGTTTTTGAAAGGATGGAAATTTACCAATAATAATAATTATTATTAGAAATTTAAGAAAGCTGTGCTACATGTAGTAGCACAGCTTTTTCTTTTGGAGAAAACCATCAAGGTATTTTATTTTTTTAATATCAATCGCATATGAAGTTGTTTAAAGTTTTAGGTTATAAGCGAAAATGGAGATATTTTATCTTAGATAAGGCACTTTTTGAGCCACAACGGTAGTTGGCGAATAGCAGCGCTATTTAACGAAAAAAGTAACTCAATATAAGGCGAAATAGACCATTTGCAGCTTAACAAAATAACTTTAGACAACTTCTATAATAAAATATTTACGGAGGTTACTAGATCACATTTATTTTCAGAAGTGCAAAATGAGTTAGCAAAACTAGCCAAGGGCTTTGGCAAATATGGCTTGTATCGCCATCATACAATATTTATTAAAAGCCAATACCCGAATTAATGGCGATTGTGTAGAAGAACTAGGCAATGATAACTCCCGCGGTCTGTAGCACACAGGCCATCCTCTTATAAGCGCAGGTATATAATTTAAACATTAGGTTTTCTTTAAGAGTCTTATTTTAGAGCATTCATATAGTATACTAAAAACATAAAAAAGTAGCCTCAGGTCAAAACCAAATCAGAACTTTATGCAAGAAATCCTAAATTTTCTATCTGATCTACAGCAAAACAATCGCAAAGAATGGATGGATGAACATAGGCCCACTTATCAAGCCGCTAGAAAGCAATTTCTATGGTTTGTAACCGAAATGATAGAAAAAATAGCGGCCTTTGATCCTAGTATTACAGGATTACTTGCCAAAGATTGCACCTTTAGAATCAATCGAGACATACGCTTTAGTAAGGATAAAAGTCCTTACAAAACCAATATGGGTGCTTTTATAGCCCAAGGTGGCAAAAAAACAAAAGGGGCGGGTTATTACGTGCACTTGCAACCGGGCAACTGCTTTTTGGGTGGCGGTATTTACATGCCCCAAGCAGAAGAATTGGCTAAGATCAGGCAAGAAATAGATTACAATGCCCACCATCTTATTGAGATATTGGAGAAACCTGAGTTTAAAAAGACTTTTGGCGGACTAAGAGGTGAGCAGCTAAAAACTGCGCCAAAAGGCTATCCTAAAGACCACGAGCACATCGAGTTACTGAGGTTTAAAAGCTTTACGGTCTTTACTGAATTTACTGATAGCAAAGTGACCGATGCAGACTTTACAGAATGGCTGGCCAATCAATTTAAAATCATGCAGCCTTTGAATATATTTTTGAATACGGCTATAGATGAGATGGAGGAGTAGGTAGTTGTTGGTAGTTAGCTCTTAGTTTTAGTTGTCTAAATCGATCAATGATCAAAAATTTACAGTCGAATTTAATGTTTATTTGTTGAGCTCTTGAGTTGGTACGTTTTTACAACTCATGTTTAAATGATTTTTTCTTTAGTACTAAAATGCCTATCTAGATGTCCTAAGATGTCGTTATCGAAAGTAATATATGCTGGGCAGTGGCTACTTAGATAAGTATAAAAAACCTTAAAGAGGTGCCATTTTGATAGTATGAATCGTAAATGTATTAAGAAAACTATGCAGGGGTGGCATTAAATTGAGGTAAACCCTTTGAACGCTGGTATGGGCGGCAATTTTTAATGCCTCCCTGATCATATCATTACTCTAAGCTTTGAATTTATTTATAAGGTTTGTTCTAAGTATAATCCCTTAATAGTCACAAGTAAAGAAATATTGGTGTTTAGTTTGATGATTTTAGTTTAATATACGTACTGCAGATTTTTTTCGTGAAAGTACTTTTTTTTAAAAAAGCTGCACCAAAGGTTGGTGCAGCTTTTTACAATTGTTACCTCAAAATTTATTTTCTACATTAAGTTTCTACTATTTGTACGCCACCTCGTAGAATTTCTTCGTCTACATTAGTGATTTTTCTTGTAGCAGGATCCCATTCTATTCTTTTGCCTAATTGGTAAGATAGGCAAGACATGTGGGCTGCAATCGCTTCTTCAAAACCTTCTTCTATACCACAACTTATAGGTGTGCCATTTCTAATACCGCTGAGCCATTCTCTAATGTGCAAGTGGGTAGAGTCTACACGCTTGCCATCGCGGTAAGTGTACAGTAAACCTTTGTTAGCAAAGTATTTGGCCGTAGCAGAGGTTACGCCGTCTACGCCTTTAGACCTTGGGTCATAAGCATACAACGGTACATCAGTATCTACTTTTTTAGAATCGAGCATATCTTTAAAGCGGGTCGACCTTGGGTCTGCATGTATGGTTAATCTATCTCCAATAAGTTCCATACTAGCATCATGGCCCATAAGAGCAGTATTTCTACCATATTGGTTGCCCAAGGTAGCACTGTACAAGAAAGTCATTCCTTTTTCCTTTCCTTTTTCTTGGCTGCTACCTGTAGAAAAATTAGGATACTCCATCGCTACTTGCATTACGTCAGGTACCTCACGGCCGTCTCTGTGGGTGTAAATGCCACCTGAAGTCATTACAGAATTAGGTATACCCATTTTAAGTATACAGTTGATGCGGTCATAATCATGGGTCAATAGATCACCTGTTAAACCAGTGCCATAAGGCCACCATTTTCTCCATCTAAAGAAGTGCTCTGCATTAAATGGTATTTGTGGCGCATTGCCCAAGAACTGTTGCCAGTCTATAGTTTCTGGGCTGGCCTTTTCATGAATGTTGTATTGCCAGGCGCCATTATCGCTATTGCGGTTGGTATTGGCTTGGATCAGTGAGACGTGTCCTAAGATTTGTTTGCGCATAATGTCTTGCGCGGTTAAAAAACTTTGGGTTTGCCTGTGTTGGTGACCTACTTGGAAAACAATACCAGATTGCGTAACCGCATCGTACAAGTCGTAAGTTTCGCCTACTTTGTGGGTCATACATTTCTCCACGTATACATGCTTTCCCGCTTTTGCAGCATCTATAGAAATAGGTGCGTGCCAGTGGTCAGGTGTAGCGATGATCACGCCATCGATGTCTGGGCTGGCTAGCATCTCTTGGTAGGTCCTGTATCTCTTAGGTGTATTTTTTTCGGTTTTAACGGTTTCAAGTGCTTCTTCTGCACGTACATCAAATAAATCGCAAACGCCTGTAAAAACTACATTAAGATTATCTTGCTCTAAAAAATCTTTTAAACGCGTATCATTAGAGTTTTTCATGGCAGATTCCTTCATGGACTTTTTCCACTCTGGAGTAGCAAAACCTGCAGCCTTTACCAATTGCTTACCTCTAATACCAAAACCGATAATACCCAGTCTAATGGGGTCGCCTTCCATAGAACCTCCTGCCGCAGGTCTAGCTGCTTCAATATCCAATTCTTTTAATATCGCCTCTTTTAGCTCGGCATCGTAATTCTTTTTCTTTACAGAACTAAAGGCAAAGGCACCAAGCACAGGTACCGCTGCTAAACCTTTGATCAGGTCTCTTCTGCCTATTCCTTTTTTATTTTTATCTGTTGCCATCTCTTAATTCTTTATTGGGATTTAATAAATAGTTGAATTATGCGTGTTGTACTTCACTTTCTTCCTCTTCAATTTTTTCTCCTGCACCAAAAATGAGTCTGTCTATACCAATGATCCTGCTTGTTGGGAAAGTAAAAAGTACCGCTAGCGCAAATAGCTCTATTAAGTTTTTGTTTACGATCAAATAGCTGCCTTCTGCGGGAAGAGCGTATTTTAAACCTACCAATGGAGGGTGAGATAGGTAGTACATGCCAAGTAGCAACATGCCACCCACTGCTGCAGCCCTGCTAAATACGCCTAGCAATAAGCCAAGGCCTATGGCAATAAGACCCCAAACGTTAAGGAAATTGACTACTTCTAAAGTTTGTGGGTTAGCAGCTAAAGAGTGGAAGAAATCTGCGAAAATCCATTTTGAGTCTGTTAAGAAGCCTCCTGCAGACCAGCTAGGATTGTAAAGTTTTACTACGCCTTCGTAAAGGAAATGCCAGCCAATCAACATTCTGAGCACTACAAGTACGGTGAGCTGACCGTTGCCGAACTGTAGCACGCCCTTTTGGGTGTCTGTTTTCATATCAAATTAGTTTAAATTTTTGAAATGGATGTTAGTAATCAGATTTAGTGTAAAATCTGTTTAAAATTCATAGTCAGGAGGCTGAAAAAAGATGACCATAATCATAATGGTCTGTGATTGTTATCAAAATATAAGAAATGTCCTCATTTTCAGCAATGAATCGGGATAAATGCGGTACTGAGTTGGTGTTAAATACTACTGAAAAATAAGCAAATGTAGAGTGTTGAGTAGGTTTTTGATCCTATTACTTCAAGCTGATTTGTTTTTCTTTGGATTTATTTGCCTTATAAATGCCATTGTATGACGATAAATCTAAAGGCGTAGAATTATTATGGCCTTTACGTTGCAAATAGGTCAAGAAAAGGTTTTGCGGTTTGGCTGACTAGCGTGGGAATACTTATTTATTTCAGTTGTCGTAATGCAATTAGCGGTAGCAATACAATTGTTTTTCTCATCACATCCTCATTTGTAATGAGGATGATTTGAATGATCGAAATTTCAAACTACAAATCGATGAAATCGACTTTACTACTACACAAAAATGATTTTATAGTGTCATCCCTACCGGGATTTTTACG
>CAKZMZ010000205.1 GCA_937129345.1 uncultured Thalassovita sp.
TGCCAAATAGAGGACTCTATTTGCTCAAATTCACTTTGCAGTTTTGCTAATTTTAATTTCTCGAAGAGGCTGTTTAATCGTCCTAAGTCGTAGTATCGATTCATCTATAAGTTTGCATAAAAAAAAAGTTGAGATGCCCGAAAGTAACGTTATGTTAAACCTTATGGTTTATATAGGGTGTGTTTAAGGCTAAAACTTAAACAAAATACAGCAAAAATCTATTCTAGATAGGCCAACCAAAAATAAGAGTTATGGCTTTTCCATAACTGTTCCGCACTTATCACATGTCCTCAGTTCTTCAGAATCATAAAATTCTTGCATAACTACGGGTAATTGCTTCACAATATCAGTAAGCTCAAAATAAACCTCGTGCAATTTGTGGTTGCAGTTTTCACAAAACCACATAAAACCATCTTTTTCTTCTGCTTTTCTGTAGCGTTCTATTACCAGACCCACTGAGTTAGCCTCTCTTTGAGGCGAATGTGGCACTTTAGGAGGGAGCAGATAGATTTCTCCAGCATTAATGGGCAAATCTACAGGTTTACCATCTTCTATGATTTTTAGGGTCATTTTCCCTTCTAACTGATAGAAAAATTCTTCTCCTTCATTGTAATGGTAGTCTTTTCGCGCATTTGGCCCGCCTACCACCATAACAATATAATCATCGTTTCCTGTAAAAACTTGTTGGTTGCCTACAGGTGGCTTTAATAGATGACGGTGTTCATCGATCCAAGCTTTAAAATTGAAAGGTCTTCTATGTGCACTCATTTGTAATACTTTCTTTAAAATTTTGTAAATGCTAACAAAACAGTAGGTCTAGTAGAAACTACAGAATAAAAAGTCTAAAAACAAACCTTACTTTATGGCAGCTTTTCATCAGGCCATTCTTTGCTAAATATTTCCCAATAATCTTTTACAGTTTGTTTCATCTCTTTGTGCAGAAAAAGTATACCTACCAAGTTGGGCAACGTCATGAGGGCGATGGTGATGCCCGATAGCGTCCAAATAATGGTGGTATCTACAAATGAAGCAAGGAAAAAGCCTAGTACATATACGATCCTAAACCAAAGAATACCCTTAACCCCAAATAAAAATGTAACGGCCCTATCGCCATAGTAAGACCAAGAAATGGCTGTAGAAAACGCGAAGAGCAATAGGCCTATTGAAATAATGTATTGTCCATATTTGCCGAAATAACTCCTGGTAAATGCCTCAGCCGTTAAGGGCGCACTGTGTACCAAAGATTTACCTGAAAGTGTCACTTCCTCACTTTCATCTAACTTACCATCAGCTACTGAAATGGTACCACTATAAGTTTTCCCGTCTATAGTGCTCACTTTAACATCCTCGGCAATGGAACGGGCATGTAAAACAGATAAGTTATTCACTATCTCACCTTCCAAAACTTCTAATTCGCCATTGAACAGGTCAATAGATTCATCAGAAATTAAAAAGCCGCGCAGAGCTTCTTTATCTTCTTGCCTATTTTCATCATAAAGCCTGCTTAAAATATAAGTGTCGGCTGTTTGAAATTGATTTTCAAATTTCTCCTGCCAAACACCGGAAGAGAGTAAAACCAAACCAGTAAGCGTACAAATTACTATGGTATCTATAAAAGGCTCTAAAATAGCGACCATACCCTCTGAAACTGGCTCATGTGCTCTGGCAGAGGCGTGTGCAATTGGTGCAGAACCTTGACCAGCCTCATTAGAAAAAAGTCCTCGGTTAACACCTCGGTTAATAGCAAAGGCAATGGAAGCACCTAGAAAGCCTCCTGTAGCAGCAGTACCAGTAAATATGTCTGCAAAAATCGAGATAAAAGAGGGAACAATGTTTTCTATGTTATAAAAAATAACTGCTAAAGCACCAACTAGGTAGACCAGCGCCATACCGGGCACAAGTTTTTCAGTAACTTTAGCAATACGGGAAATACCACCGATAATAACCAAGCCTAATATAATGGCCAATACTCCACCTGTTACCATTTGATCAATGCCAAAAGTGGCAAATACCGAACTAGCTATGCTATTGATTTGTGGTAGGTTACCTGTACCGAAAGAAGAAAGTATAGTGGCTACAGCAAAAATGACAGCCATCCATTTAAAATTAACTGGGTTACCAAAAAACTTAAAATCGGCGTTTTTCATGTAATACATAGGGCCGCCTGCCATCTTACCAGCTTCATCCTTCTCTCTGTATTTATGCGACAAAGTCACCTCCACAAACTTGGTAGTCATACCTAAAAAGGCGGTAACCAGCATCCAAAACAGGGCGGCAGGGCCGCCTAGGTGGATAGCCAATGCCACGCCTGCAATATTTCCTGTGCCGACTGTACCAGATAATGCAGTGGCCAATGCTTGAAAGTGCGAAGTATCTCCCTCGTCATCTTCCTTATCAAATTTACCTCTTACAGCTTTTATGGCATGTCCAAAATAGCGCAATTGGGGAAAACCAAGATAT
>CAKZMZ010000206.1 GCA_937129345.1 uncultured Thalassovita sp.
CTCCACATAATCAAGGTCTATTTGTAAGCCTAGGGGCTTCATGTCATTCTTAATTTGGGCATAAATACCTGCTACCTGATCATAAGGGGCAGAAACTGACTCAAGCGCAGTTGCACCAAAATTATTTCTTAAAGATTTGTCTGCTCCTTTGGCCAACAGGGCTTCTACGATTTCAGTACGGCAGAAAAATGAGGCTACATGTAATGCAGTAGAACCATCATTGTTTTTTAAGTCTAGGTCTGCTTCTGCATCTATCAGTATTTTAGCTGCATCAGTTTTACCAAAAACAGCTGCTGTGATCAAAGGTGTAGAGCCTGCCATGGGCTCTTTTGCATTTAAGTCAGAACCTGATTTTATATGTTGCTCTATGACGTCTATTCTATCTGATAAAATGGCGGTATGTAAATCCATTTTAGGCGCAGTATTGGCCACCTTTACAACTTCTGATTTTTTGCTGGTTTCTTGTTGTGGATTTTCACAAGCCATTGTCAAGAACACCAATGATAAGGAAAGTATTAAAACATCTTTTCTGTACAAAAATTTAAATAGCGTTTTCATGATTTTTTCTTTAAAGTTTTACAATGATTTTGATGTGGTAAAGGTCGTGGGAACGATGGTGCAGGGCTTATAACAGAAATTACAAAAGATATAAACTTTGCAAAAAGGGCTTGAAATTATGATGCAGGCATATAAACTATGATGCAAAACTTGCCTTTCATCTAAAATACCTTGTAAATTGTAGTCAGTTGTGGGTAATTTTCCTTCCAGTAAAAGCCTTATTAAAAATGCCCAATTTAAACCAACAGGAAGCTGATTTTTTAGAAAGAATCAAAAAGCTTATCAATAATAACCTCTCAGACGAAAGTTTTGGCGTGTCTGAATTGGCAAAAAAATTAGGGATTGACCGCTCTAGCCTGTTGCGCAATATTAAAAAAGCTACGCAAGACTCACCGAGTGTTTTTATTAGAAAAATAAGGTTAGAAGAAAGCAAAAAATTACTGCTACAAACCGATTTAACTATTTCAGAAATTGCTTATCAAGTAGGTTTTGGCAGCCCTTCCTATTTTATCAAATGCTTTAAGGAACAATATGGGCACCCTCCTGGAGAAACTGACCGAAATGAGTCAACCCAAGAGCAAAATGCCGAAATTATTGATAAAGGGCCCACTACCCTTTTCAAACTAAAATATATTGCCGTTGCGATACTTTTGCTTATTAGTTTGGCAGGCATTATCTACCTAACTTTTTTTCAAACAAAAAAGCAAGTTGTTCAAATAGATAAATCTATTGCGGTTTTGCCTTTTGTCAACAACAGCAGTGATACCTCTAATGCCTATTTTGTAAATGGGGTAATGGAATCGATTTTAGATAACTTACAAAAAATTGAAGACGCTAAGGTGGTAAGTAGAACATCTGTACAGAAATACAGAGACTCGGGTATGACACTCCCAGAAATTGCCAAAGAACTCAATGTAAATTACGTGGTAGAAGGCAGTGGGCAGAAAATAGGCAATCGTATTTTGTTGCATGTGCAACTTATCCAAAGTGCCAATGACCAACACCTTTGGTCAGACAAGTTTGATCGAGAAATAAATGATATATTTTCCTTGCAGAGCGAAGTGGCCAAAACCATTGCCAAGGAAATTGAGGTTGTGATAACCCCCAAAGAAGAAAAACAGATTGATAAGTTACCAACCGAAAATGTTAAGGCTTATGACTTATTTCTTCAGGCCTTGGAACACTTTCAATATGGCAATAGAAATGGTTTATACAAAGCTATTCCTTTGTTTTTAGCAGCCACCAAAGAAGACCCTGAATTTGCCCTAGCTTATGCCAATGTAGCCATAGGTTATTACATGTTAGATTTGTTCCAAACAGAAAAAACGCATACCGACTCGCTAAATAACTATGCGGATAAGGCTATGCTTTTAGATCCAGAACTGCCCCAAAGCTTGGTAGCCAAAGCCTTTTACTACATGCAAATCAGAAAGTTTGATCTGGCAGAATCTTTTTTATTGAAAGCTTATGAGTATCATCCTAATTCGGCCTTGGTATTCAATACCCTGTCCGATTTTTATGCCAACTACAGCCCCAATACAGCCAAATATCTGCAATTTGCTTTAAAAGGTATTCAATTGGATATTAGTTCTAATGACTCAGCCACAGCCAGTTACATCCATTTGCACGTAAGTAATGCCCTAGTACAATCCGGCTTTGTCGATGAAGCACTCTTCCATATCAACCGATCTTCCAATCTCTATCCTCAAAACCCATTTGTGAATTATTTAAAGGCCTACATCAATTTGGCCAAAACAAAAGACATGGCAAAAACCAAAGATGTGCTGGTACAGGAATACCTCAAAGATACCACTAGAATAGAAATTGTACAGGAAGTAGCCAAGCTCTATTACTACCTCAGAGATTTTGATAGTGCCTATGTGTATTACAATCGATTCTTGAATTTAAAGGAATCAAACAAATTGGATGTTTATACACATCAGTACTCTCTTGTGGGTGAAGTTTATGCCAGAAAAGGCTTAAAACAACAGTCAGAAGAATTTTTTGGGATTTATAAAGAGTGGGCCGATAATGATCAATCAATTTATAAAAACCTGAGCTTGGCCATGTACTATTTGCATAAAGGCAATATTGGGCTTTCTAAAGAAAAACTTAGGTTATTTGCCAAGGAAGATGACGTTCTCTATTGGTTTGTTTTGTTTTTAATGGAAGACCCGCTCATCGATCCCGTAAGAGAAGATGCTGAATACATGGAAATCATTGAATCGATAAACCAAAGGTTTTGGGAGAGACACCACCAACTAAGAACTAATTTAGAAGCAAATGACTTGCTTTGATCAATGGTTAATCATCAATTAGTTGATTTATAGAACCATTTAACTTAAAAAAGATAACTATTACTGATACTAAGCTCAAATGATCCCATGCTCCTTTAAAAACTCTTCTATGATAATGTTGACCACTCGGGTTTTGGTGGTTTTGTGCTCTTTGGCCAGTTCATCTATTTTTTCTAGGTAGAAGCGTTTTACTTGTACGGCAGAATAGCCCTTGGTCTCTTCTCCAGAAAAAAGGACTTCTAACTTCTTTACAGGTTTTTTAGGGGTACTTTCCTTACTTTTCCCCTCCCCTACTCCTGCTTGTTTCTCTTCTTTAGCAGTCGTTTCGTCATCTGTTTTTGGTTTCTGAAAAATAGAGAAACTCTCTTTCAGCTTTTCTTTGCTGTCTTGTTTTTTCATGATCAATATTTTTAGTATCTACCCAAATATTTGTGTAAAGTTGGATTTAGTACTATTGACTGCCCATTAATCCCAAATTCTAAAACCTACATCCTATAACATCTAACAGCCAATAGTTAAATCTACACAATCATTCATTTACTCATTTTATCCCAAAGTTCAACTACCAAGGCATTTACAAAAGTACCCGCTTTGGTTTCGGAATCGTACTCCCATAAATTGCGCGACCTTGAGACCATGGCATTGGGTATGTCTATGGCTTGTTTTAAGGTGTTTTCAAGGATTTTTCCGTTAAACCGCTGTTGTATTTCCTCTTGAGAGATTTTTGCGTGATTCGACCTTGAAATATTGTCTTTTACGATACACACAAAATCGATGTGAATGTTCTTATTCAAGTTGTACTTTCTGATTTTTTCCAACTGCTCGTCTACCTGTACCGCACCGGACAAAGAAAGAAAAGACAATTCTACTGGCACTACCACATGGCATTGCTCCTCTGATACAATCAAAGAGTTAAGGGTCAATAAATTGATGTTGGGCGGATAGTCGATCACTACTATTCGGTAATGCTCTTTTAAGAAATCTCCCAGCCTTTCTTTGAACTGAAATTCGCGCCCCATGGTAATGGTAGATAAGTAATTGGTCACGGCATCCAAGTCTCCTTCTGAGGGCAACAAATCTAAGTTAGCCGACACATTGACCACTGCCTTTTCAGGTGGTGTATTGTTGATAAAAATATCCGACAAAGAAAACTCGATTTTCTCCGGGTTTTTGACCAAACAGGTGGAGATGTTCCGCTGTATATCTAAATCGATGATCAGCACTTTTTCATCGGAGTTGGCAGACTCTAAATGCTTGGCCAAGGTAGTACCGAGTACCCATGTAAGCGAGCTCTTTCCTACCCCGCCTTTGCTGTTATAAACGTGAATAAAATCTGTCATATTTATTATTTAAAATAATATTACAAATATATAATATATTATGTTAATTGTAACTAATTATAAAATAATAATATTAATATTTATGTTTATTATAACTAATAATGTTATTTTAAATATTATATATAATATTATATTTTATGTTACTAACTGCTTAGCACAAATGTATACAAAGATGGGAGTAATTGAGTAAAAGGATTAAGATTTAATTATGTGATAAGAAGATTTTTACAAAGAATCGTCCTTTGCGAAGATTTGGATAAAGTAAATACTTACTCTAGAGAAATGGTGGTTTTTGCAGCTATATTTTAGAATAGTTTTCGCAGCTGAGATTGCCGTGAAAAAAGGGTTGAAAATGCTTTGCTTGATTACAAGCTTTACTCTGGGAAAAAGCAGATATTTTGGCAGTGTGTCAAAATTTAATGGCTTGCATTGTTTGCTTTGTAGGAGAAAAGGCTAAAAGTAAGTTCGTGTATTTCTTTAGCTTTTTACGTGTACGTAAATCTGCAGATAAACATTAAAATGAGTTAAAAGGCTTTTTAAAACACTTCTGGCATTTTTTCCCATTCAGCCATAAATTTTTGCCCTTTTCAAATAGGGTGATTAAATGGGAGGGAATCAGTTAAGGCGTTTTGCTTAAATAAAGTTTTAAAGGTAAAAGGTTAATAAGGCATTTTTAGCCATTTTAAAAACTTTCAAATCTTTAATCCACATTGCGGAATCTATTCAAATCAAGTTTCTTTAACGGCCTAATTTTTAGTCCTGTGTCGTTTTACCCAATGTATTCTATTGATATCGATTTATTTTGACTTTAAACCGAAATGTAATGTAGGTTTCCTTTAAAATTATAACTAATGTTCTAATTTTATATATTCTACTATAGCTTTTTCTAATATAAAAATCTGATTATCAATACTATACACTTTTGACTTAATTCAAAAGTAATTGCTGTTTCAGTCGAAAGTGATTGTATAATAAGTCATTAGTATCGGTTTTATAAGTCTTAAGTGTTGGTGCATCTAGTCAAAAGTGTTGGTAGAGTAGGGGGGGCCTCCCTTTTGTGGTAGAATGCACTTCGAGGTTGGTTTGCTTGGCATATTTGAACTTTACCTTTTTTGATTATCGGTCTTTTATCTTGGTTGGTGGGCAGCAATACTGATTTTCAGTTTGATAAGTCAAAAGTGATTGTTGCTCTCTTTTCGCTTAAATGCTGATTTGCCCGTACTAAGTATGAGTCAAAAGTATATGTTGTTAAGTCAAAAGTAACTGTTTTATGATGAGTCATATGTATCTGTCTCATAAGTCAAAAGTGTTTGCCTTTAAACTGGCAAGTCATAAGGCGTAAGTCACAATATGTCCGATAGTCTCATCCAGAAATTTCAGCACAGAATTTATTTTGGCTTATTCTCAAAACCACCAAACTATTGCATAATGTGTGCTGACTTTACTTACTAATTTTTGATTTATAAGTAGGAAAGGAGTTTGTGCTGATAAGTCAAAAGTGATGGTGTTTCTATAAGTCAAAAGTGTTTGGCATAGCAGGAGGCAGCGGGTATTTCTGTTTTTTCTTATAAGTCAAAAGTGGTGGGCACCTAAGTCAAAAGTGATTGGTAAAGTGATAATTTAAGTCATAATCCCTATATTTTCTATTAAGTACTGTTCGAAGCATTATAGTTTAAATAACTGTGATTCAGATGATTATGTATTATTTTTAACACTTCATATAACTTATTTTAGTAAATATTCTCATTGGAGCAGCTCTCAATAAGTCAGTAAGTCAAAAGTGATTGGTAAAAAATGCCCTCTATTCCCATTTAAGCTTAAAAATAAGTCAAAAGTGTATGGTGAGAAAGAAAGAAAATCAATGAAACAAGTCAAAAGTGTCTGCTAAATCCATTAAAAATCAACAAATAAGTCAAAAGTGTCTGCCAAATAATTCGAAACTATAATTTACTTTAGAAGTACACAGTGTTTGAAAAATGAGAAAAACACCTTTCTATATTCCACATTTAGTTTAGGATTTTTTAAGTTGAGAAAATGAAAAAGCCAGAGACCAGGATCAAATACCCAACCAAATTATTGAAAATAGAGTCCGGGCAACAGTTTGGGAAAAACCAACTCCAAATCTTTGATGCAGACGAGACCTTTAAGAACCAACTAACCAAAGAGATCAATAGCTCAATAGACAGGATTTTAAAGTTGCAGCAGGGCGGTGATAATCATTACACCATTACACTGCCTGAGTTCTTTAAAGAGAAACTGGCGGATGATGTTAAGAAAAGGATTACCAAAGAATTATCAGGATATGAGTTGAGGGTTTTGACAGCAGTAGTCGCATTGGCGCAGTTCTCAAAATCTATGTCTACACTATCTTATATAGAAGAAATTGATCGGGTAGTTTTCGAGTTTGAATTGGGCGCACTTTATAGAATGTTGGGTATAGACTCCAGTTATAGCAAAAGGCATAGAGACTTGGTAAAGGATGCTTTAATGAGTTTGCATTATAAAGAATTCTTGGTACCGTTTTCTAATAAAAAAAGACAAGGTTTTAAGATCAAGCGTTTGATCGAATTGTTAGAGTATTCAAAGTTTAAGAGCAGCAATTCTGATGGTGACTATAAATTTAAGTTGATGATAGATGCCTGCTTTGTTTCTTACCAAGTAGAAAAATCGCATACTTATTTTTATTTCCCACTTCACATCAATACTAAATTAAAGCGCATCAATCCGGGCAGGCCAAATCCTTCAATAGAGCTTTTTATTAAATGCCTCTACCAAGCCAAACATTGCTCTACTAATGGTAGGGTAGAGTATACCTTTTCTAAGTTGAGCGATATTATGAACCTTAATCGCTACAAAAAGAACAACAATTATAGTCGCATTAGAAAAACTATAGAAAAAGCCTTTGATACCGCCTATAAATTAGATTTAGTACAAAACGTTAGCGAAGATCGTGCAAGAAGCGGAGAAGTGAAATACGTAATTGAGTTTGCTGCTTGATTTGGTATTTGGTTGGTTTATATGTGGATTCGTGTATCTGTTTATTTGAGTTGCTAAAAATTACTTAGGTTCTCATATTTTGGAAACCCGAATGAAATATCAGTATATTATTTACGATTTGTACTTTATCTACTGGATTTAGAATACAAATCTAAGGTAAGTGTTTTAAGGTTCGGAGGCTTCGAACCATCAGAGTTTTTACTTACTGCCACCAATGTTTTCATTTGCAACAGATTTAAAGCCTTGGTTAAAGGCATTAACATGCACCTCCCAGTCAGTAGCTACCTCAATAGCAAACATGGTAAATAGGCCAAGTAGAAAGAATTTAATATCTCTTCTAGAAATTTTTTTCATTATTGTCAACATTGGGTTTGATACAGTTATAATATGATGTGCAATAAAAATGCAATAATACCACAAATCAGGCAATAATCATCTGTATTTGTTTTGCCTCATTATTTGCCCTCCTCAAACATTAATTTCCATAAAAAATGTTAAAAGTCTTGACTTACATTGAAATTTCAGATTACTTTGTAATTCAAAGTACTTTATATGAAAACACAAGAAGAATATTTAGCAGACATTGCCCATATTAAAGATATGATGAACCGCTCTTCAAGGTTTATCTCGTTGAGTGGTATGTCTGGTGTTTCGGCAGGGTTTTTTGCCCTGATTGGTTCTTTTTTAGCGCACCAAACCATTTACTCAAGGGTAGTTGATCTCGGTTACAAGCAAGTGATTTTGGTGCATGAAAAAATTTACCTCTTGCTAGTGATCGCGGTAAGTGTTTTGGTACTTTCTATTGCTTCGGGTATTTTCTTTACCTCTCGCAAGGCCAAAAAGAACGGGCAAAAACTCTGGGATGTACAAACCCAAAGATTATTGATCAATCTGTTTTTACCTTTAGCCGTTGGGGGGATTCTTTGCCTCACTTTGTTGTTTAAAGGATACATTGGTTTAATAGCTCCACTTACTTTAATATTTTATGGTTTGGGCCTACTGAATGCCTCGCACTTTACCCTAAACGAAATTAGGAGTTTGGGCATTTTGCAAATGGCATTAGGTCTCATTTCGCTCCATTTTATAGGCTACGGCCTTTATTTTTGGGCAATAGGTTTTGGAGCCATGCATATAGTTTACGGTATTATCATGCAAGTAAAATACAAGTCGTGAAGGACTTATTAAAAGATTTGAACAAGGCATTTGAGAATAAGGTGCGGTTGGGCATTATGTCGGCACTGATGGTAAACGAGTATGTAGATTTTAATACTTTAAAAGATTTACTCGGTGCATCAGATGGCAATTTGGCCAGTCATTTAAAATCGTTGGAAAAATCTGAATACATTACTTTTGAAAAAGAATTTATAGACCGCAAACCTAACACAAAATACATGGCCACCAAAGCAGGTAAAAGCGCCTTTGTAAAACACGTAAAAGCCATAGAGCAACTCATTAAATAAAAAATTTTTACATGTTCACTTTGAAATACAAAGTACTTTAAATTAATAATTATGGAAAATAGTAACATCAACCCACAGCATCAGCAAGCACCCTTGATAAAAACCGACTGGGTTAAGACCTCGGTAAGCTTAAAAATTTTTATTATCGGTATTTTATCCTTGCTAATGCTAATCCCTGCAACCATGATCACTTCAATTATAGAAGAAAGAGAGCAGTTGAATTTAAATGCCAAATCTGATGTGAGCAGCAAATGGGCCAAGCAACAAACCTTAAAAGGGCCTATTGTTAGCATCCCTTTTGAATACGAAAGCCAAATAGATGGTAAAACACAATTGGTAAGAGATTACTGGCATATTTTACCCGAACAGCTAGATGTTAATGGGCAAGTGATGCCCAAGACATTAAAGCGGGGCATCTATGAAGTAGTGGTCTATACTTCTTCACTCAAAATGGGTGGTACTTTTATTTTTGAGGAAAATATCGAGCATCCTGGCCTGAGGCAGATTTTATGGGCCGAGGCATTTTTGACCATAGGCATTTCAGACTTGAGAGGTATCTCAGAAGAGGTTACCTTTAATTTTGGAGGAGAAGAACTACCTGTGCAACCCGGTAGTAAAATCAATGAGATCATCTATTCTGGAATTACCGTGGCACTCCCTAATGCATCAGAAATCCAAGGTAAGGAAATCCCTTTTAATATGGATTTGAAACTACAGGGCAGCGAAAATCTATCCTTTATTCCCGTAGGCAAAAACACCCAAGTGGCCCTACAATCTGAGTGGACTACCCCGAGTTTTATGGGTAATTTTTTACCAAAAAGCCGAAAAGTAGAGGAGGATGGTTTTGAGGCGGCTTGGCAGGTGTTGCAATTGAATCGGAACTTTCCGCAACAGTGGGTTGGCAACCATTATCAGGCCGCTATAAACCAGTCTTCTTTTGGTTTAGATTTGATGATTCCGCTAGACGATTATCAGAAATCTATGCGATCGGCTAAGTATGCTATTATGACCATAGGTTTAACTTTTATGGTTTTTTTCTTGACAGAAACTTTTCAAAGAAGGAAAATTCATCCTATACAGTATACCATAGTGGGTTTGGCACTTTGTCTTTTCTATATTTTAT
The DNA here is from genome assembly GCA_937129345.1 of uncultured Thalassovita sp. GTDB lineage: Bacteria > Bacteroidota > Bacteroidia > Cytophagales > Flammeovirgaceae > Chondrinema. The sequence goes on from CAKZMZ010000206.1 coordinate 9,776, forward strand.
TGGTATCGCTTTCTGAGCACATCAATTTTAATGTAGCTTATTTTATCTCAGCCATTACAGTAATTTTAATGATTTCGCTCTACTCTTTGAGTGTGTTCAAGGTAAAAAAATACTCTTATATTTTGGTGACGGTACTTACGGGTATTTACAGTTTTTTGTTTGTGATACTACAGATGTCTGACTATGCCTTGTTGATGGGTAGCATAGGTTTGAGCATTATTTTAGGAGGTACGATGTATTTCACAAGAAATATAGATTGGTACCAAATAGGTAATCCAAAAGAGGAGCAAAAAGAGCTTACATGTTGAACTACCGATGAGTGAACCGGTAGTGTTTAGCCAAGTACGGGTCTCTGACCTGTACTTGATTTTTATATAGTCTTGAATTTTTGTTTTACCGCTGCATTATAACTTCTGCCAATAGTAATTTTTTTATCGCCTATAAAAACAGTGTCCGTATTGATTTTGTCTACTTTCTCAGGATTGACGATAAACTTATTGTGCACTCTTAATAGTTTTTCGTCGCCAATTCTTTTATAGAGTTTATTAAGGTTTACAGAATACATAAAGTTATCCCTTTCAGTAAATAGTTTAGAATAAGCGCCATCTGCCTCTAGCCAAAGTATTTCATCAAGCATTACTTTATGATACAAATTGTCCTTTTTTACAAAAATGCGGTCGCTAAAAACCTCTATTTCTAAAGCCTCTTGTTCCTGAAGTTCTTCAATTGATATAATGGCACTCTCTATACTATTTTCTAGATCTTTTTGCCTAAAAGGTTTTGACAGAAAAGAAATGGTTTTAAGCTGTTTGTGGGCCAGTCTTACGTTTTCTTTAGTAGCATTGCCTGTAATGAAAATGGTGGGAATTTTATGCTTTTTAAATAGGTGTTCCGCTACTTCTATACCATTGGGGCCTTCTCCCAGATCAATGTCTGCAATGAGTAGATCCGGCGGGTTAGACTTGGCCATTTTAATACAGTCTTCACCATTGGTTGCTACTCCCGTTACAGTGTAGCCGATCTGCTGAATAAACTTTTCTAGCTGCAGGCCTATGTTGGTATCATCTTCTAAGACCATTATTTTTAATTCTTCCATGTAGTGGTTTAGTTAAAGCAATGAATAAGGAACTGAATTATATGTATAAACATCTATTTAGTACCTCAAATTAATTATTCATATTTTATGATACAAATTTCCTATACAAAAAAAATCAACATGTCTACAAATATTTTTATGCTGTTCGTCAATATTTTATGAAAAAAATATATATTACTTTAAAGTGGTCAATTTAGTAATTCTAATTTACTACTATACATCATCTTCATTTATAAATGAGGATGTACGAAAAGCGCAGTTCTGGCGCAATGCAATTGGCGCAATGCAATTGGCGACGATATAATTATTGCATGTATAGTAGTTAGAATTCCAATTATAAATGTCGATTAGAATTTACTTTTCGGCAGGAAGGAGCGCGGGTAGATGTTTATTTAATTATTGCTCTTTGCGGTAAGAATAATTTTGCAATATGGGTATAAAAAATAGCAGATTGATAGAACTTAGAATTCTGATGTATAGATAAAAAAAAGACTTCTTTAAAATAAAGAAGCCTTTACATTCGATGAGAAAATTTAATAGATTTAGTTCATTGAAGGAGGTAGAATCACTTTGTCAATAATATGTACAACTCCATTGGTTGCCATTACATCTGCAGTGGTTACTTTTGCATCATTGATTTTAACTCCGTAAGATAAATCTGCCTTAATTTTTTCACCTTGTACTGTTGCGGCTTCCATGTCATCTTTAAGATCGGTTGATTTTACTTTTCCGCTTACTACGTGGTAAGTAAGTACAGCTACTAACTTAGACTTATTTTCTGGCTTTAATAAAGACTCAAGCGTGCCCGCTGGCAGTGCCTCAAAAGCTTCATTGGTAGGTGCAAATACAGTAAATGGACCATCACCACTTAAGGTTTCTACTAATCCGGCTGCTTTAACAGCAGTTACTAAAGTTGATAGGGATTCTGTTCCTGCTGCCAATTCTACAATGTTCTTATCTTGGGCGTAAAGATTAGAACCAATTAGTAACATTGCTGAAACGAGCATTACTTTCATTGTCTTTTTCATAGCTTCAATTTTTTGAAATTAGTTTTAAATATATTCCTAAGACAATGAGGAATTAAATTGTTTAATAAAAGTTAAACAAAATTTTACTTAGCTATTTTCTTGATCATTCCATCAAAGATAATTCCGTGGAAGGGATAGACGGCCATCCAATAAAGTCGCCCCCACAAGCCTTTAGGTCTAAAGGTGGCTATTTGGTACAGCTTATCTTCACTTATCTTAAATTCTAACCAAGCTTCACCAGGCAGTTTCATTTCGGCGTAGAGTAGTAAGCGAGCTTTTTCTTTGTCGGCCAAGATCACCCGCCAAAAGTCTAAAGAATCACCAGCTTCAATATGATCAGAATTAGTTCTACCTCTGTTTAGGCCAACACCTCCGACCATAATATCTAAGTATCCTCTAATTTTCCAGAGCCAATCGCTTTGGTACCAACCTGTATCACCACCTATGGCCCATATCTTATCTAGTGCTTCTTCTCTACTATTGATCGGTACACTTCGCTCGTCTTTAAAGCAACCGAAGTCGGGCACTTTAATGTATTCGTTCAAACTCTTTTTAAATTTACTGCTTACGGCAGAGTCTTTCCAGCTGGAGGCTACCACGTTTTGTTTTATTTTGGTAAAAGCTTTTTCTATGGCTTGCTTATAAGACATGGGCTCAATGCCAAGAAATTCTTTTAAGCCTTCGTTTTTACTGATTACTTCTATCTTCATGCTTTCTACCAAGTGTTTGGCCAAAGAATACGAAGTAGAAGTAACAAAATACAACCAGTAGGAGGAGAGTTTGGGAGTCATTACAGGTACCGTAATAATGCGTCGGTTTAATTGGCGGACTTCTGCATATTGGTACAACATCTCTTTGTAGGTAAGCACATCAGGGCCAGCTATATCATAGATTTGGTCATAGGTTTTTTCTTTGAGCAAAACCCCTTTAAGAAATTGGAGTACATCTTTTACCGCGATTGGTTGGCACTTGGTTTCTACCCATTTGGGTGCCACCATAATAGGTAATTTCTCACTCAAATCTCTTATAATCTCAAAAGAGGCACTGCCCGATCCTACAATAATACCTGCACGGAGTTCGGTGGTGGCAAAGTTTCCTTTTTGTAGTATCTTGCCCACTTTTTTTCTTGAGAGCAAATGCGGTGAGAGTGTTTCTTCATTGACGATACCACCTAGGTAAATGACCTGTTTTACTTGGGTATTTTCTAACCTGTTTCTAAAATTTCTTGCGGTCTCCAATTCTAGGCTTTCAAAATCTTTACTGCCAGAAGACATGGAATGTATGAGAAAATAGGCAGCATCTATATCATCAGGAATGTTTTTTAAAGTTTCCTTTTTTAGGAAATCTACTTCTACGATTTCTACACTTTCATTTAAGCTATTAGGTATAAGGTGCCTGCTTTTGTCTCTCACGCAGCAATAAACGTAGTGTCCATCTCCAACAAGTAAGGGTAATAACCGCTTTCCAATATATCCATTTGCTCCAGTTAATAGTACTTTCATACTATTATTACTGCCTGTTAAAGCAGAATGTTCTATTCATTGAGCAGGCTTTGGAAGCAGTCTACATGTAGGCCCACATCGTAACCGTCTGCTAAGGCATGGTGTACATGCACAGAGTAGGGCATTTTTCTTTTACCACCTTCTAAAACTACCTTTCCAAAAGATATTTTAGGTACGCTGTCTTTATGTGTAAAATGCCTGGCATGAGAGAGTGCCGAAAAGCGCAGCCAAGGCAAAGAAGAATAGTGGATTACATTTTCAGAAGAAGTGGCCGGCATTAAGTCATTGTTGCTGCGCACCCGCTCAATTTCTTTATTGGCTTCAATTACGAAATTCTCAAATTTTTTATGGTAGGGGATGTAGCTAAAACCAAAGGTATTGTCGGGTCGGTTTATGGTAGAAGAAGCTTGTACGCTGTCGTATACAAACACCTCATCGTTTTCTATGCGGTATCTAAAACTTTCTGTTTGGTTTACTGCCGTTAAAGATTTATGCAGGTAGTATAAGAAAAAAGAATGCTTGAGGTCTTTTGCTTTTTGGTAGGCTTTGGTACAGTCAACCTCCACAGTAACACCAAAAAAGGGTTCATCAAATTTTTTGAAAAAGTTAAAATGTGCCTTCCTTTTCCATTTTTCTAGATCGAGGCGCTTTTTGGTATGTTGCATTATTTAAACCTTAATTGTTCAAAAGAAAATAGATAACAAAATTACACTTGGTAGAACTATAAAATGCCTAGCAATTCTTTGGCCCTTGCAACTTGCTTAAAGTTCGGATGCTCTATTTTAGAGTCTATTCTTTCGTGTTCCCAAGTGGTATGAAAAGGGATATGAATGCCATGAGCACCAATATTTAATACAGGAATAATGTCGGATTTAAGAGAGTTACCAATCATTAAAAAAGCCTCAGGGGCAATGTCTAGATGTCGGATCAATTTTTTGTATTCGCCTTCCTTTTTTTCAGAAACAATTTCTATGTGGTGAAAATGTTTTTCTAAACCTGATTTTATGAGTTTCCTCTGTTGGTCTAAAAGATCGCCTTTTGTAGCCATTACGAGTCTATATTTTTTGCCTAGTGCTTCAAGTACCATTTCTATGTCGTCAAGAATTTCAATGGGTTTTTGCATGAGCTCTTTGCCATATGTAAGTATCCTTTCTATGGCTTCTAAGGGTACTTGTTTGTCAGAAACTGCGAGTGCAGTTTCTATCATAGACAGCATAAAGCCTTTTATGCCATAACCATAGAATTTAAGATTGGCGATTTCGGTTTTAAATAATTCTTGGTTAATGGTATGGGCGGGCATGTAGTCTTCTAGCAGCTTGCAAAATTTTTCTTCGGTTTCTCTAAAATAAGGTTCGTTTACCCATAAAGTGTCGTCTGCATCAAAAGCAATTACTTCGATATTTTCCATAGTTTCGAATTTTGCTCGAAGTTATAAAAAAGCGGGAAAGATAAAATTTTTACCTGTGTCTGGTGTGGCTATGAATTTTGTGAGGTTGATCTAAACTTACTACAACTAAGTCGGTAAATTCACTATTTGATCAATTTTACCATTTGGTATTTTGCATATTGAACTTTTGGGCAATGATATAATAAATAAAAGTCTTACCCATTGGCAAGACTTTTAAGGATTATAAAATTTTTTTAGCGATAGATTTATAAAATGCATTGCTTTTTACATCTAAAATCCAATGTGATTTTTACCACGAAAGAAAGATAGAAATGTTCTTAAAACGCAAAAAGCATCATTCTCTCTAATCGGTCCATATCTAGCGGTTTTATAAAAAATTCATCCACTATGTTGTAATACCTCGCTTTCCTACTATCTGCGGGATGTATGGAACTGGTTATTATGGCAATTTTTGGCCTTTCGGTTTTGGTAAAGCCCATTTTAATGCAAGCCTCTAAAAACTCAAAGCCATTGATCATAGGCATATTAATATCTACCAAAAGTAAAAAGGGAATGGCTTGGCCTGTATCTAGTCTTTTTTGTAGAAAATGGAGGGCATCTTCGCCATTGTTTACCTTAATAACTTTGATATTCGGAAAACTCGAGGCCATTTTGTATTTGATAATTTCTTGATCAATAGGTAGATCTTCTATCAATAAGCATTCTTTGTGATTGAGTTTCATTCGTATGTAAGTTTATGTACAGAAACTTAACCAAAGATCCCTGCCAAAATTGTTCATGTATCATTCAAATTAATAGCGATTTCATCTATTAGCTACAATTGTTTCATATGAAATGCTAGAGCGTATAAAATAAGATAGTTTCGTTCCCTATTGCATATACGTTTAGACCAACGCTTTACATTGTGCATATCTTTCCTTAAATTTATAAGGACCGATAGGCGCATCATTTTTTTAAACTATATTGATATGAAACGAAGGCATTTTTTTAAGAAAGCAGCTGTAGCAGGCACTGCCGCAGGTTTTATGCAGGCCTTTCCCTACCATCTTTTTGCCTCAGAGCAAAAATTGTATGCACATGATATGGTACCTTTAGGCAACACGGGTATTAAAGTAACCCGCTTAGCTATGGGCACAGGCACCCATGGTGTTGGGGGCAGGTCTAACCAAACCCGAAAACTCGGTATAAAAGGATTGGCAGATTTATTACATTACGCTTATGACAATGGAGTAATGTTTTGGGACTCTGCCGATCAATACGGTACCCACCCACATTTAAAAGAGGCACTTACAAGAGTACCTCGAGAAAAGATAACTGTTCTCACCAAAACCCATGCTACTACAGAAAAAGAAATGTGGGCAGATATCGATCGCTTTAGAAAAGAACTCAATACAGATTATTTAGATGTAATGCTCTTGCACTGCATGATGAGTGGAAGCTGGCCTGAGTACAAAAAACCGGCTATGGAAGTGCTCTCTCGTGCTAGGGAAGATGGCATTATTAGGGCGCACGGTGTTTCTTGCCATACGCTTTCGGCGCTAAAAGCTGCCGCCGAGTCTGATTGGGTACAAGTAGATATGGCGCGTTTTAATCCGGCAGGGGTATCTATGGATGCCGATGTGGCTACGGTGACCAAAGTGCTACAAAAAATGAAAGACGACGGCAAAGGCATTATCGGAATGAAAGTATTAGGGGCGGGTAAACTAGAGGGTAAAACCGATGAATGTTTGCAGTTTTCTTTGGCAAAAGACTTTATAGACTGCTTTACCATTGGGCAAGAAAACGCAGACGAGTTTGACGACCTACTAAAAAGAATTCCAGCAGCAAGTGTACGTGGATAAAACCCGAAATAAATAAGCCTATGACTAAAGTCTAATACTGTAAGTCATGGGCTTTTTTTTTAAAATGCCATAATATTTTTTTATTATACACCATTGTGCGGTTTTAATGTATTGCAAATATTTTTATTTAAAATCTCATTTACTAAGTGAGCGCATATCAGTAATATGTTAAGTGCGCTCAATAATAGTATAAATTGATAATTTTAAATACCCTTGCCAGTATATTGCATACCACTCATGCGGCCGGATCGGCAATATTTTTTGGTTTACTTACCTGCTCATTTTACCATTTGCCAGTAAAAGTCTGTAGTTTATCTTACTCTAAATTCACTTCACGTTTTATATCAGTTTTGTTCAATTTCCATTGCTACATTTGTGTATAGGAAAGCCTGTAAAAACATTGCTTTTTACCTTCCTTTTCAGTTTGTACTAACTACAAAAAATACTATCAAGAAATACAGCTAATTTTGATTTTACTTTAGTTTATCCCGAAAGTTATAATGCAGCGGTAAACATCAATTGCTAAATAGAAGGCCTTAACTTTTTTATAAACTTTGGTCTTTCCTATTACGGCAATCCCTGCCGGGCTTTTACCCTTAGAGGTTTTACGGCTAATAACGTTTTTAACCGATTGGATTAAAGCCAAGATTTTAACAGAACGGGGCTTTCTAACACCATTAGGTTCGGGGCAGATTACTCATTCAATACTAAAACTACACTTATCGGTTTTTTTATGTACAGAATTTCTGACAATGAAAACTTTGCCGATATCGACTTTAGAGAACATGATATTATAGGAGTGAAACCTTTAGAGATAACTTTTATTTGGAATGCATATACCAGCGTCGGGTAAGAAACTTTATGCTTAATTTTTGTAATAGACTCAAGCAGAATAAATCGTGCTGCAGAGGTGCTGAAAGCAGCTGTTGTGATGATAGGGGATTTGATGGTATGTAAAATATTCTAACAGATTTAGACATACGCACACAATCAAACTTAGGTAATGCAGTAGCATTGTGTGTTAAAAGAGTAGCCTTTTAGGCTGCTCTTTTTTTTGGTTTGTTTTTGCCTAAATCTGACTGTACATTTTTATTTAAAGTACAAGGACGGAATTTAAAAATATAGCCTATATAGTAATGTATCCTGAGACTTTATATCTTATTTGTATGGTCAGACCTAAATGCTTTTTAGGTAGTTTGAGAACTATAAATAAAGAGCAAACCTTTTTTATTTAAGACCTGTTTGCTGAATATTTATAAATTCTCACTAATTTTATTATTACAGAAAATGATTTTGAAGATGAGGCCAATTGCGAAACATCTATTTTTAATATTTTTAATTTTGCCCTTGAGTTTGGCAGCCCAGCCAAAAAACAAGAATTTTTACTATATGGAAAGGGTCAATGTGGCTGATTTACAAGGTAAAAAAATTATTGAATTTATAGAGGCACAATTTGTAACAACGCTTAAAACAAAGGATGGAAAAGAAATGTCTGTAGATGAAAACCACGGCTATTTAATTACTTACAGAACAGTAAAAGGAACAGACCTAGGCATTAATGGAGTGCTCATAGATAAAAATACTGGTGAGTTAGTGCATCACGAAATAGGCACTAGAGATGGCTTAAAGTTTGAGAAAATAAGGGATAACAAAATCTACCTAAAAAGTAAAAAAATGAGAGGTAATGACAGGAGCTATGACATATACTTAACTTGTAAGCTGGTTGAATGATACTTCATCAATATTCTACTTTACTAAGCTACCTTTTGAGCCATACTTAGAAACATTTACTGCTATTCTTGTCTCCTCAAAATTTGTAAAAGATTGAAGCATAGATTTTTTTGGCCACAATAGTTGCATCGATTTTTCTTCAGGAAAATACATGGAAGTATAGAGTGTACCAAATCCTTTTTCGTATTGGGTGTTGAAAAGCGGTGCTTCCATAAAATGAGATTGTATGTCTTGCAAATCTTTTGCGCTATCGGCAAGGCATCTTTCTAAAAAGTATTGGCGCTCGCGTGTGTAGGTTGCTGCGGCATAATCTTCCCAATCTATCAGAATTTGATGATTGGTACCATAAGGCAAGGCAGTTACCACAGGTGAACGATCTGGAGAAAGATAGACAGTAGAATAATGGCCTTTGGCATCTAGAACCGTTACGTTGTAAGCCATGTGAGAAGGTACCCTTTGAAGTACTTCTACAGCCTCTTGGGTATTTGTACAGGTCTCGAGAATATAACGCAGGATAATTGGTATACCGAACCCTTCGCCTACAATGCGTCGTCCTCCAAAAGCAAGAGATATGCTCAACCCAGAATGATTGATGCCATCTAGCAC
>CAKZMZ010000207.1 GCA_937129345.1 uncultured Thalassovita sp.
GGGTTCCAATTTCCCATGATCCTGTGTGCCACTACCGCTTTATCTACACCAGTTGCCTCTGATACGGCCCTTACAATCAAATTTTGCGAAACGCCAATTCTAAATCCGCCTGACATCAACTTAGTGAAAATAAATCTTTCTTGGGCAGTGAGCTCATTCCAAGCATTTAGTATCAGTTGGTGTTGCTCCTCTACTTCTTTTTCACCGAGTTGTTTCAAAAAGGAGATCCAATTACTTAAAGATTTGTTAGATTTTTTTTTTGGCTTGGGCAAAACTAAGGCAATGGTTTCTGCTAAATCGCCTACTATATTGTATGACTCATTAAATAACCAAGTGGGCATGTTGGCGCGTTCTGCTGCCCATTCTCTTAATAAGCTGGTTTTTACCTGCCGCTTAGGCCGTTTATGGGTAAATAAGGCCAAAACCCAAAGCTTGTCTCTATCAGGCGCACTCTCGAAATAAGACTTTAGCAAATTGACCTTAACATTGGTTTTGTTGGTTTGATCTAGATCAGCAAATAAGGTGGCAAAGGTTTTCATATTTATAAAACTGCCCGTTTTTGTAATTGGTTAGAAACAATCGCAGCCACACACATTAAAACCATGGTATGTGCGTTTAACTAGGGAATTTTTATCATGACTTAATCAATTTTTTTATGAAACTGGAGCAGTTGAACAGTATAAAGAGCAAAATCATCATAGGTTTTTTGGTCTTGCTGGTTTTGTTTTCTGCTAGCGCTATCTTCAACACAGTAATTATATCTAGGTCTGAGTCTATCATTACAGATTTATATGAACAGAAAGACCCTTCATTAAATGTACTCAACGAATTTAAGTTTTTAGTAACCCGTTCGCGTGAGCTTACTACCAATTGGGTATATCTTATTAAAGATGAAGAAGATAAAAAAGAGCTCAAAAGCATAAACAGAGAGGTATATCCTGCACTTAAAGTAAGGTTAGAAAGGCTCTCTATAAATTGGGACCAAGCCTCTAAAGACTCCCTACAGGCCACGCTCCAGAAGTACGAAGCCATACAAGAAAAGCAAAAGGAAATTATGGCGGCACTTGCCGAGTTTGAGTCTTACGACGACCCTCTCATTATGTTTGAAGCTGAGGACAAACTGGAATTTCATGTATTGCCCATGTGTAATGCATTAGTAGAAGACCTAAACAGCATTATTGATCAAAAAAACACTGAAAAGGATATTGCTAGAGCCAACCTTTTATCGAATAATAGATACATTACCATCAGTATCATTATAAGTGGCGTCGTGATATTGGTCATCTCAATTGTAACCTCCTTACTCACCGCGAATAGAGTAACCTCGCCGGTAAGAAAAATACAAGGCATTATCGACCACTTGAGCAAAGGCGAGTTGAGCCAAGAAATCAAAAGCACCTCGAATGATGAGGTCGGCAAAATGATCGATGCGGTTAGCAAACTTGTATCCGGCCTTAGGGAAACCTCGAGGTTTGCGCAGGACATCGGCAATGGTAATTATTCCTCTGAATTTACACCATTGGGCGAGAACGATGAGCTTGGCAATGCACTTTTGTCTATGAGAGAAAACCTACAAAAGGTCTCTGAAGAAGACAGGCACAGAAACTGGGCGAACGAAGGTTACGCCAAATTTGGAGAAATTTTAAGAAATACTACAGATTCTTTCTCGCAATTAGGACCTAAACTTGTCGCAGAATTAGTAGACTATCTTAATGCCAACCAAGGTGGAATATTTGTAGTGAACGACTCTAAACCTGATGACAAGCATCTCGAGCTTGTAGGATGCTACGCCTGGGAAAAACAAAAATACCTTAAAAAGAAAATCTACTGGGGAGAAGGCATGGCAGGCCAAGTATGGCGCGAGGGCGATACCGTTTTTATTACTGACGTACCTGACGACTACATAAAAATAACCTCAGGCTTGGGCAAGGCCAATCCAAAATCGATATTAATCGTACCTCTCAAGTTTAACCAAGAAACCCATGGTGTTCTCGAAATCGCTTCTTTTAACGTTTTTGAGAGCTATCATATAGAATTTGTTGAGCGGTTGTCTGAAAGTATTGCATCAACGATTTCTAGCATTACAATAAACAAAAAGACAAGAAAATTGCTAGAAGAATCGCAAATGCAATCAGAAGAGTTGAGGATGAAGGACGAAGAAATGCGCCAAAATATGGAAGAAATGCAGGCTACTCAAGAACAAGTACAGCGTAAAGAGCAAGAGTTCCTCGAAAAAATTGCCCGACTTGAAGCTGAGGTCGAAGGAAATAAAACTTCTACCGACAGCTGAGCTAAACCATAGCATAATCAGCCGTTGCTTGGCTAGATAAAGAAGAATACCTATCTAAGGTGAAGGAAAAGACGCTTCCTTCACCTTTTTTGCTGCTCACTTTTAACTTACCGCCTTGTTTTTCTACCAATTCTTTGCAAAGCAATAGACCGAGACCAGAACCTTTTTCATTATGGGTACCTAGTTTAGAAAAGTGGCTTTGTACCTGTAGTAGTTTTTTAATTTCTTCTTGGTCCATGCCTACTCCTTGGTCTTCAACAGAAACCTGAAGTTTATCTTCTGACAAATGCTCAGCGGTAATTTTTATAGATGTTTGCTCTGGCGAAAATTTAATGGCGTTTGCCAACAAATTTCTGATAATTATTTTCAGCATTTCTTGATCTGCCAACACTGCGCAGTCCCAAGACACCAAATTTTTAATGCTTATTCCTTTTTTCTGAGCATTAGAATCTGAAAATTTGATTACTTCGCCTATGAGTTTTTGCAACTCAACTTTGTCTGATTTGAGTTGCAGCCCGTTCATTTGTGACATAGCCCAACGAAGTAAATTATCCATGGTATCTACTGTAGTTGATATCTTCTCATTTAACTCAGGGGCAATCTCGCTCAACTGCTGTGGACTAAGACTTTGCATGCCCAACAAACTCAAAACGCTTTGCAATGAGCCAACAGGTCCTTTTAAGTCATGCGAAACGATACCTAAAAGCCGCGCTTTTAATCTATTTAGCTCAAGCAGTTCTTTTTTCTGTATCTCTATTTTCCTCTGAAATTTCTCATTGATGTCTTGTAGTACAAAGAGAAATAAAGTTATGGTGATAAAAGCAATTGAAATAGTAGCTCTCAGCCATTCATATTTCCATGCGGTGTATTCCATTTGGCTTATCTCTATACCGAACAGGTAATGAAGCTCGTCAAAAAACAGAACACAAATACCATTCGCTATGAATATTCCCCACATTAACTTGGCATGCCTAAAGTTGAATATCACCAAAGGCAAAACGGCCATACAAAGAATAAAAGCCCTTGGAGCCAAGGCTACCATAACATTACTTTCGTTGCCATAGGTTTTTGTGGCAATAGCAGCAGTGGTAATCGTTAAAGTAGGACCTAAGCAAAGTAGCACACGCGCTACATTGGTGTAGCCTTGCCTGTTGAGCAGAGGTACCGCCATAAATGCCAAAAGCGTAAAACTCAACCATACAAAATGGTTGTATAAATCAAAAACCAGCGTTGATACCAAAAAGAAAAGAAACGGTATGATCAGAATTACCGCCAACTGATTGGAGAGATAAATCCTTTTATTCAAATCTTCAGGATGTGATGGACTTGTCCCCCAATTATTCAATATCTCGAAGTATGCTTTCATCTTTGGAAAATTGTCTTTATTAACTATTATTAATAGTCACAAAAATTAGACATATATTTCTTGATAAAGGTTTATTATCGGCATGTAGCAAATACTAATAGACATGAATTTCATGTAAGATTTAAGCCTGAGGTGCTGCTTTATTAAAATAAGCCTGAGAATTTTTGAGAGGGTTTGTAGAAAGTCACATTATACGATACGCTTTATAATGTAATTGCCTCAACTACTTATTTAAACCACCTATACATTACCCATGTAATGTTGGCTTGAGAAATGGTAAAAAACCAAGGCAAAAATTTCTCACTTTTAAAGAATAAAATAAAAAATGTTATCTCATGGCTACTTTAAGATTTAACAATTTACCACTGAACATCAAAAAAACCTTGGTTTTTCCTCACGCAAAAATAGTTTCGAGTAACCAAAACGAAGCTTTCCGTATTGCCTTTTATACATACAATGATGTGCTTTTTGAGGTATGCTTCAATGCGTCTTCCAATGAGATAGAAGATATTAGATGCATCAACGAAAAATACGTTGACCCAACCATTAAAAATTTCATTACTGAGTAGACTGTAATTAAGTGAGGGAAAGGTACAACCTATCTAAATTCGCTCTCTATCTAAAGCAACTATTTTTTGAGCATTGAGCAAGTAATAAATAGCTACACCAACAAGCAGTAAGCTCAAAGTTTTTTCTGATAGAATGACCCAATTAAACTGATTTGCAAAAGTATACTCTACAAAAATGCTCAATGTAAACCAAGAAATAGTGACCCAAGCGGCTTTTTCTCCCACACATTTTATAACCCCACTCTTGTTAAGCAAGGTAATTATCAAGAAGACAATTATAGATAAAAGCGCCAGATAAAGGCTAATAGGATGCCTAGCTACACCTTCTAACATCAATTTTGCATGTAATTTCCCGTCTGTGTCTTCCAAAATTTCATAGACCATACTTTCTGAGTTGATACGCCCAGCCAAGTGGCTATTCACCAACTCAAAACCATCAATGCTACTTTTAAGATCAGAGTTAATGAAATCTTCCACTTCGCTTTTTTGGTTTACTTCTTTTATAAAACCTATATCTAAAGTAAGCGGAAAATCCTGATTGTCTGCCTCACTAGAAACGCGGTTCACATTTGCGGTTTCTACTTTATCAAAAATACCAACTAATAAAGCAGTGGGTTGATATGTGAAAACTACACCTTTATCTGATTGAGTGGGCTTGCCCCATGAGTTTGACTCGAAAAAATTACCAGTTTGATAGAAGAATACGAACACTAAAAAAGCCAACATACTTGCATCTAGTGCTAAGGCTTGCTGTCGTGGTCTTTTATTAAATAAAAGCAGGCATGTTGAAATCAAAAACAAAATGCCTCCAGAAACAGAAAGAGATGCACTAAGATGCGCTGCATCTGCACCATATCCAAAGAGCAATGAAAATGCTTTGGCTCCAAATAAAACCGCTAAAACCACCAAAACGAAAAAGGGAAATGGACCAGAAAATGGCTTTTTGACTTCGCTAAAAAGATTTTCTGGCAAAACCTTTACTTGAAAAAGCAAAACTTCAAAGGCTAGTAATAAACCAACACAACTAAATACCAATGACCAATGCACGCTTAAAAAATTACCTATGCTAAACGCCACTGGGTCTACATCCCAAACTAGTGAAAAAAAATTGGTCATGTCTCTTCGTCTGATTTACTCGGTTTAGTAAACGCATGATTACAATTATCATTTTACTTTGCACTGAGAACCTAAAATCGATTTTGTTTGGCTTTAGTGCTTCTGTTTTACTTACTTTGCCCCTTGCTATGTTTTTGCCAGAAGTATATCTTTTTACGAGCCTTTTTTTATTCTCAGCAGGTATTTCTGTCTTTTTGGTAAAGAAGAATGCCATTGTAATGCTGATAGGCATTGAGTTGATGCTCAATGCCGCGAACCTAAATTTAGTGGGTTTTAATCAGTTGTATGCCGCTCAAGCCAATGGCCAAGCATTCTCTCTATTTGTAATTGTAGTTGCTGCGGCAGAAGCTGCCGTAGCTTTGGCCATAATCTTAAAAGTATACCAATATTATAATACTGCAGAACCCGACGACATTAATGAAATAAAAGAGCAATAGGGTATATTTTAGAAATTATTAATTTCGCCCAGATTTTAATGAAATTACTTTATAAATCAACTGACTAACCTTTGGAAACAGGCAGCTTTTCAATACAAATGATTTACTTGGCTATCTTCATAGCCATGCTGCCCATGTTCTCTTTTTTGGTGCTCACTTTCTTAAAAAAAGCTTTATCTCAAAAGCTAGCCACCTTGGCAGCATCTACCTTACAAGGTATAGCGCTATTAGGTACAATTTGGCTAATGTTCAAAGTATTGCAAACAAATGAGCCATTACAATCGAGCTTAGACTGGTTCAGGATAAGTACCAATATTTTCTCTCTCCGATTCTATATTGATAGGGTCACTGCAATAATGTTTTTTATAGTTAATCTGATTTCATTCTTGGTGCATATATTTTCTCTAGAGTATATGAAAGAAGATCAACAAAAAATCAAATATTTTGCATATCTCGACTTATTTACTTTCTCTATGTTGGGCATATTGCTTACTGCCAACCTTATAGCCATTTATGTATTTTGGGAGTTGGTTGGGCTTTCTTCTTACCTGTTGATCGGTTTTTGGCATGAAAAGCAAAAAGCCAGACAAGCCGCAAAAAAAGCATTTATACTTAATAGAATAGGCGATGCAGGGTTTCTGATAGGCATCATCACACTATATCTTGTATTTGCTACACTTGACCTAAAATCTATAGAAATATCTTGGTTACAGGCCATTGAAAATAACTACCATCTTTTACTACTTGCAGGTTTTGGTATTTTTTGTGGCGCAATTGGCAAATCGGCACAGTTGCCATTATCCTCTTGGTTGCCTGATGCTATGGAAGGCCCTACTCCCGTTTCTGCACTAATACATGCGGCAACTATGGTAGCTGCAGGCGTTTATCTACTTTTTCGCTGCTCTTTCTTGTTCTTACCAGAAATTGACCTTGTAATAGCTAGCGTAGGTATAACTACCGCTTTTGTCGCTGCCCTAACCGCACTCTCTCAAACCGATATAAAAAAAGTGTTGGCATATTCAACGGTTTCTCAGTTAGGATACATGGTTGCTGCCATAGGTGTAGGCGCAGCAGAAAGTGGCATGTTCCACCTCTTTACCCATGCTTTTTTTAAAGCAGGCCTTTTTCTTTCAGCAGGGGCTGTGATCCATGCCATACACCAAAGTGCCCATAAAAGCAATGTACATATAGATGCACAAGATATGCGATTTATGGGCGGGATGTACAAAAAAATGCCTCTAGTAGCCATATGCTTCGCTCTTTGCGCAAGTGCCTTGGCTGGCCTACCTTTATTTTCAGGATTTCTTTCAAAAGATGCCATTTTGTTAGGCATGTGGCAATTTGCCGCTCAAGAAGCAGGGACCTATCTGTACTGGCTAATTCCGACACTTGGTTTTGCCACAGCTTTGATCACTGCCTATTACAGTGCTAGGCAAGTTTTTTTGGTATTTGGGGGAAAAAACGGCTGGCGAGGCAACACAAAAATTTGGGAATATCTGCCCGAATTAAATCTCCAAATTAAATGGCCTTTAATTATTTTGGCGGCGTTTTCCTTATTTGTTGGTTTTAGCTTAAACCCATTTGACGCACAAAAAAGTTGGATTTCCACATCTTCATTTAACTTAGATCATGGGCAATCTACAGGGCATTCTACGGTAATTATTTTATCTGCCTCCTTAGCGACATTAGGCATTTTTAGTGGCTGGATGGTGTACCAAACCGAGTCATGGTCATTGCGCCAACTTATCTCTAAAAAAAGCTTTGTATAACAATTCACAAATAGGTTTTGGTTTATAGATGATGCACTGGTCGATCCGGCTAAGCGGCTGTTACTATCAGCTTCCAATGGCTTGGCTAAAGCAGATAATAAAATAATTGATACAGCGATAGATGGCTTTGCCATTCTGCAAGTAGTATTGGCCCATGTATTGGCTTGGTTCGATAAAAATATAGTTGATGGATTTATTGGTCTGCTTACTAGCTTTACACATTTTATCGGCAATATCATAAGAAAATCACCGGGTAAGCAGGTGCAGTCTTATGTATCTTGGGCAGTATTGACCACTTTGCTCATTGTAATTATCGCTGTTTTGTATTTAGAAATGTAAAGCGTTCTTCGTTTTTTGGATGATAGAAAACATACTTTCCATACTGATTTTTTTACCCTTGGCAGCTTTGTTAGTGGTGTTGCTATTACCAAAATCGCTAACGAAAATAATTCCTTGGATCAGCCTTTTGGTAACCGGCATACAACTATTGTTGGTAGCCAATCTTAATATAGATCTGCAAGATTATGTTATAACAGGCATCAACACACTTGAAAACTTTTACCAAGTCGAGCAGGTCTCTTGGCTTTCGCTCAAACTTGGCGCCTTAGGTCAAGTTTCCATTCAGTATTTAGTGGGAGTAGATGCCTTAAACGGTAGCTTATTGTTGCTATCGGCCATAGTAATGTTCATTGCTTCCATATCAGCTTTCGAAATCAAGACCAAAAGAAAGGGATTTCACGCTTTGTTTTTACTGCTTAATGCTAGCATAACAGGCTGTTTTCTCGCTTTAGACTTTTTCCTTTTCTATCTCTTCTTTGAGTTTATGCTACTGCCCATGTATTTTTTAATAGGCATTTGGGGTGGCAAAAGACGCGAATATGCCTCTGTAAAGTTCTTTATTTACACTTTGGCGGGCTCCATCCTAATTTTAGTTGTTATGATAGGGCTGTACGCTTCAGTCATCGATCCTGCTGCAACTGCAGTGAGCGTTGGCTTGGCAGATAACATTCAAGAAGTGGAAGAAGTGCACATAGTTCAGGTTCAAGAAATGCTGCTCAACGGTGCGCTTAGCAAAGAAAACCACGTGCATACCTTTAACATGCTCGACATGATGGAAGCTAAGAACTACATTCCTGAAAGCGTATTCTTTAAGGGGAATATAGGTAGCTTTTTTGGCGAACATGCTCGGTTGGTCGCTT
>CAKZMZ010000208.1 GCA_937129345.1 uncultured Thalassovita sp.
AGCCGATGCTAAAAACGCAGCAGGTGGCGGCTTGACCCTCTCTACCCAACACATCAATTTTAACCATAAACCCGAAGGCAAAGATTTGCGCATACAAACCACTGCCCAATGGCACTTGAGCACCGAGGCTTCTTGGGTCAGCTTTAGCCGATTTAACGGAACAGGCAATAGCACGGTGCAGATCAAGGTGAACACCAATAATGCGGTAGAGAAGCGCGAGGCTAAGGTAGTGATCAAAGCGGGCAATAGCTACGATACTTTGGCCATAAGCCAAGAAGGACAACCCGCAACCTTAGTGGCAAGTCCTTCGCAATTGCAAATTGGCAGGCATGGCCAACAATACGAGGTTAAAGTAGTCGCCAATTTACCTTGGCAGGTACAAGGCCATGAAGATTGGATTCATATAGACCAAATCAAGAGCGATTTACTAGGCAAGGTGGTTTTTACGGTAGAACCCGCCCAAGGTACGCCTAGGAGTGGCAAACTTTCTTTGAGCGCCGGCACTCGCACGTTCGATATCGTAATCGAGCAAGGCAATGTGGTGACATCCACTGAAAATGAGTTGGTCTTGGCCGAGCTATCGATATACCCCAACCCTGCCCGTGATTTTATAATGGTGGAAGGGGAAGTAGAGGATTTTCAACTATCAGACTTAACTGGAAAAATGATAGCAAGGGGAAAGGCAGGGCTGCAAGAATCTTTGCGCATAGAAACGGGGCACTTCCCTAAGGGGCTTTATCTCTTGCAATTGTCTACCTCTAAAGGAATAGGGATTAAAAGAATGGTGATTGAGTGAGGGTTAGCGACTTTAGGAAAATAAGTCTTAGCGAGACGCTAAGACTAGAGGGAAAATAGACGCTAAGACTAGAGAGAGCTTGCCAAGTGGAATTACTTAGACCCTGACTTCAGTCAGGGGAACCGAGAAGATAAAAAAGGCTTTAGCCAAAATTAGACATTTTGAGAGCATGATATCAGAGAATTACCATATGATTGAGTTAGGCTAAAGCCATAAGAAAGGTAAGAAAAGTGTCTTAGCGAGACGCTAAGACTAGAGATATAAAATCACGAACTACAAACAGAAGAAATCGACCAAATCGCAAAAATGTTGAGGTTTACAAATAAATCAATGAATATTTGAGACCGTTTGAGTACCTCAAAATATTTTTAACTAACTATCATCTTTTAAACGAACACTAACAAACAAATGTACAATCTTTACAGGCTAAGTATAGCGCTGTGTTTTCTTTTTATAGGAAACAGCGCCTTTTCACAAATTGCAGATCTCAAACCTTATAACTTGGGCAGCCAAGTAAACTCCGCCTTGCGCGAAATGGCGCCCATTATCTCACCCGATGGCAGAACGCTTTACCTCATGGTATACGGCCACCCTGATAATGAGGGCAGTGCCGATATTTGGCAGGCCAAAGTATTGGACAAAGACGGCAACTGGGGCGCCAAACAAAGAATGCCCCTGCCTTTTAACCAAGTGGGGTACAACCAAGTAATGAGCGTTACGCCCGATGGCAACAAACTCATGGTGAGAGGAACAGTTAAAAACGGGCAGGCCAGTCAAAAAGATTATTCATTTGTAGAAAGGACCTCTACAGGCTGGGCCGAACCACAACCCTTAAAAATCAAAGACTACAAAAAGCTGAATAGGGGTACCATGTACGCTGCTAGCCTTTCTAACAGTGGCAAACAGTTGATTTTGAGTTTTCAGGAAAGTGGCTACAGCAACGACCTGTACGTGAGTTTTTTGCAAGAAGGCGGTACTTGGAGCAGCCCCATCAGTCTTGGCGACAGCATTAACACGGGCAAATCGGAGTTTTCGCCTTTTTTGGCTTCTGACAATACAACGCTGTATTTTGCTAGCAACCGAGAGGGCGGCCTGGGCAAGTACGATATCTATGTGAGCAAAAGGTTGGATGACACTTGGCAGCGTTGGTCTACTCCTAAAAACTTGGGCGCTCCCATCAACACTTCGGGCAATGAGATGTACTATACTTTAGATGCCCAAGGCACTTATGCCTACATCGCTTCTACCAAAAAGTCTATGGGCGATTACGATATCTTTAAAATCCAGATCAAGGAAGAAGATAGGCCTGAGCCGGTGATCATTGTGTATGGCAAGGTACTCAATGGCAAAACCGAAGAAAGTATTGAAGCGGCTGTTGCTTTTGAGACCCTGCCCGAAGGCGAGGAAATCGGTATCGCTCGTACCAATCCACAAACGGGCGAGTATAAAATCGTGCTGCCTTATGGCAAAAATTATGGCTTTAATGCCAGCTCTGAGAATTTTATCCCCATTGCTGACAATATTGACCTTAGGCAGGCAGAAAGCTACAAGGAAATCCGTAGGGATTTGGTGTTGATGCCGATTGAGGTGGGTACCACGGTGCGGCTTAACAATATTTTCTTTGAATATGCCAAGGCCGAACTAATGGAAGACTCTTTTGCCGAGCTAAAAAAGGTAATCAAGTTGATGCAGGAAAACGAGGCCATGGAAATCAAAATTAGTGGGCATACGGATGCGGATGGTTCAGAAACCAGCAACCAACAGCTTTCTGAGGCACGTGCCGCAGCTGTTATGGCATACCTCACAGAAAATGGCATCCCCGCCCAAAGGATCAGCAGCGAGGGACTAGGTGAAACCCAGCCTATTGCCGACAACGACACCGAAGCAGGCAAGCAATTAAACAGAAGGGTGGAGTTTACGATTGTGAAAAAGTGAGGGGTTGGAGGTTAGATATTGGATTTTAGAGCAAAGTGGATTTGTTTATTCGAGGATTTGTTTTGCCGTTGTCGATGTGCTCATTGGAAACCAATCGCTATTTGGGAGCAATCTGTCGGCTATTGGC
>CAKZMZ010000209.1 GCA_937129345.1 uncultured Thalassovita sp.
AGAGTAACCCATGATCTTAAAATCTAGAATTCTGTGAAATATAAAAAAGATGCCTATACAAAATGACGGTATAGATATTAAGATACCCAAATAGGTAGAAAGCCTTAAAGGAAAGGTTGAAAAGCCGAAAATACCATCTAAAGCAAGTGTTACAAGTTTGCCAAATGTATATTTCACTTCGCCGGCGGCCCTTTTATCTCTCTCGTATTTTACACCGACTTGCTTATAACCGGCAAATGCCCTAAGGCCTCTTATAAATCGTATATTTTCAGGAAATTCATAATTGAGTGCTTTGACCACTTTTTTATCCATCACGCAGAAATCACCGCTATCTAAAGGTATGTCTATGTCACTCATCCATCCCAAAATTCTATAGAACAAAAAGTAAGCGGTTTTTTTGAACATGCCCTCTTTCCTTCGAGTCCTTATTGCGTAAACCACATCGTTGCCTTCTCTCCACTTACTTAAAAACCTTGGCAGTTCTTCTGGTGGATCTTGTAAATCTCCGTCCATAATGACTACTGCATCTCCTTTGGCTACCCTCATACCTGCAGATATGGCCGCTTGATGCCCAAAGTTTCTAGACAGCTGCACAACTTTAAAATCGTGGTTTTTATAGGCGTAAAGCCGCATTATCTCAAGGGAATTGTCTGTAGAACCATCGTCGACCAAGATGATTTCATAAGCTTCACCCCAAGCAGGCGCAGCCGATAACAATCTCTTGTACAGCTGTGGTATTACCTTTTCTTCATTATAGATAGGGATTACTATAGAAACCATTGTTTTAAAAGCGATTGATGTATTTTATCGTTTCAATCCTAATTTCAAAAATAATATTAAAGCATCAATAGCCTGCAAATTTACCAGCTTTGTTTAAAGGCTCATAACTATTATTCAATAGAAAAACCTATCTGACCTGAAAGGGAAGCATTTTCAGGCACTTTCACATCTGAAAACCCCATAGCTTTGCAAGCTTTGGCCGCTACTCTAATCGAATTATTAGTGCTTCTTTCGTCGGGGTAGATATGGTTCATGTTGGCTATGTAAAGGCCATTTATTTCAGTTTTACAAAAAGGGACCTTCTGAGAAAAGTTTAAGTCGCAAACGGTTGCCGCAGTATTGGTCTTAAAAACATAAATATTTTCAATTTGCTTCATAGTAAAATGAGGATATATCTTTTTAAGATGCGGCAGCATAAGTGCTTCAATGGCTTTTTTATCCATCTTTGCCAGGGTTTCTTTCATAGCGAAGTACCTAGAGAGATAAGCTATGTGCTTACCTCGGTAATTTCTGGGAGAGATAAAGTTTGTGTGCTCTATTACTCCCCCAAATGGGAAGCCTGCATCAGCTACATTAAGCCAATAGGTATCGCTCAGCTTTTTATTCATTTCTAAAATGACGCAGACTGCGCCAAAATACTCTGTTTTACCCAAAAAACTAGATAGACCTGCAGCTTCCTTTTCAAACCATTTCGATAATAAGTTTGTGGGCACGGTAAAGAGGAACTTGTCTGCTTTAAAAGAAGTGCCCCCCTCAACCACCACTTTTTTTATGGTGTCTTTCTCAATCTCAACATGTTTTACAGGATGTTCACGAAGTAAGCGTACATCCATACTCTTGAGGGCATTAATTAAAGCCTTTAGCAATACGTATAAGCTTCCCCGCAAATATCCTAGTTTCTCATCGCCCTTTTCTCTAGAACTCATCCTTTGCCGCATCCTTCCTACCATCCAAGCCAGAGGTATTTCTGAGGCATAAGGCCCAAACTTGATATCTAGTAATGGTTCCCATAAACTTTGCGTAGTGGTTGTTCCGGCCCATTTCCGAAGCCAATGCAATGCGGTAACCTTTTCATAAGCTTTCCAATCGGCAATTTTCCCAAGGTACAAACTCGATAGGCCAAATTTCAGTTTATCGAATAAAGAGATGGGTGAAAATTTGAGCAAATCAGATGGCTTGTTAAAATCAAAGATTTTTCCATCTCTAAAAACCCCCATAGAGCTGTTTTTGAAAATAAGCTCTCTTTCTAATCCCAGTTCTTTAATAAGCCACATGATTTCTGCATCATGTGTAAAAAAATGGTGGTAAAAATACTCTAATCGGCTACCAGCAATTTCAAAAGTATTTAGCAGACCTCCAAAATCAGAGTTTGCTTCTAGAACTGTTACCTCAACTCCTTGCTTGGCTGCTATGTAAGCTGCAGATAATCCTGTTATTCCACCCCCTATAATTACCAGTTTCTCTTTCAACAGTTAGCTCTTATTTTATATCTGTTAATAATTAATCGGTCTTTTAATGTATTAAGTAGCCGAGTATTCTTTTGGTATAACCGATTAGTAAAAAGGAAGGCATTGAGTATAAAGGGCAGTTTCTTAGTGTATATATGGTGAAGTTCCTTAAATTTCCGCCACCTCTGATACCAAAAAGATGATCTTTGTACTTTTTTATACTTTTTTTCTTTCTGTTTTGTTGATCGCCACTTGCCTCAGGATAAGTATAAATGGCTGCATCATAATTACAATAAATTTTAAAACCATTCCTTTTTGCCTTATGGGTAAAATCATGGTCGGCCATATAATGAGGTAACGCCTTCTGTGCATACAAACCGATTTTTTCAAAAACTTCTTTAGGAATCAAAAGGCCCCTGCCCGGAAAATGCGATACCTCATGTAAACCTTTTCTTTCAGATTCAGGCAAAGTGTCAATTAAAAAAATATATGAATGCGAAAACCAATTTATAATTTCGCCACCATAAGTTGGTTTATCAGTTTTTGTATCGAGGGCTAAAGAGCCCAATAAAGCTTTAGGTTTTTTTTCTGCCCAATAGTACATTTTTTCAATGTAGTCTTCTTTGGCAATTACATCGTTATTTAGTGTCAGTACGTAGTCTGTACCTTTTTCAAGTGCGTACTCTATGCCCATATTTGTAGCGGCTGTCCAAAAAAGATTGCCATCGCCATTCAACACATGTACTTCAGGATAATCATTTTTCAACATTTCTCCAGTACCATCAGTAGAACCATCGTCTACCACTACTACTTCAAACCTTTTATCTGTTTGTTTCCTTAGTGAATCGAGGCAATCTTTGGTAAACTGTTTTCTATTAAATACAGGGATAACTATGTAGATCATCTTGCTATTTGCAATTGTGGCTTTTTAGAATCTTCTTTGGTTTTTGCAGCATCAACATACTCTAAAAAGTAAAATGCTAATCCTAGAGCTGCATAAACGTTAATAGTCCATTTGTATGAAAGACCAAATAAAATTGATGTTGATATAAAACTTATAATAACTAGTTGATCAAGATTTAATTTTTCTAATGAAAGTAAATACTTTACTACATAAAAAATTGATGGGATAAATACTACACCGGTTCCTACGATACCAAAATAAAATAATAAATCTACGTATTGACTATGAAAATGATGTCCAGTACCGTCTTCGAATGCTAAAGTATCACGATCAAAAAATTGGACAGGTAATTCAAATCCTTCTAGTCTCATACCAAACGTGAAATTGTCTACTATATACGGCCAATATGATGTAAACTGCACCCACCGCCAATTACCTGTTCCTTGAGATGTAGGATTCAAAATATCATCGACATTTTCACTTAATTTATTTAGAATTGTCTCATTTTTTAAAATAAAAAATGATGCCAGGAAGCCTACCACAACTACAATCATAGCAATTGGTATCGCTGAATTAAATGTAATTTTCAAATTATTTTTATGCATTAAAAGAATATTTACTATCAAGCCAAGAGCCGTACAAACCCATACTGTTCTATGCTGCAAGAAAATGATAAAAAACATTGTTAATAAGAATAGATACATGTACGTTATTTTCTTTTCAGCAAAATATTTATTGAAGTAAAATATACATGGAATCATTAGAAAATATACCGAGTCTGCAGTTAAGCCTCTTTCATGATTTGCAAAAGAAGAAACACTCAGAATATCCCTATTTACAATTAAAACATTCAATATGAACCCAAATGATATCAAGTAAACTAAATTATCAACACTTATTTTACCTTTGAATTTTTTATAAAATCCATAAACGAAAAATATTGAATAGACTTGGAAGACTTTTGAAAAGACTCTTGGGTATTTCACAGGATGTCCATACTCAATAAGAGAGTTTAATATAAGGAGAATTAGAAGTATGGTCAGTAGTACAAACCATCCCCTCATAAAATTTGACATATGATTAATAAACAAAAAGGAAAACAAGAATGCAAAAGCCCATATAAACCTTTGATAATTTAAAATCATTGGAGTTTCCTGACCAAAAGGGATTTGGATAAACATCCTATCCGAAAAGAAAACGATGGCTAGACCTAGAAAATAAAATATTTTAATATTTATACTCATAAATTTTAAGCCTTATTAGTGTTATTAAGCTATATCTTCTTTTTTAGAAACATCAAATACTGCATTTGATATTTTTTTATTGAAATCTTATATAAGATAATATCTTTTTTATCAATTGTATTTATTAAACGATATACTAATTCCTTAGGTGGAAAAATTAATATTAATGAACATATTATAAGTAGACTTAGAACAGAGGAAAGGAAAAAATCTATTACAAAAGGGACATTAATTAAAGTAGATAGATATTTTATTATTGATAAAAGAACCATCGTGAAAATGGATATTTTTAGAGCTGGTTTATAGAGATATACAAGGCTTAAAATTCTAATTTGTAATATTTTATTCATTGTTAGGATGAATGCTATCAAGTTAATTATTTGTGATATTACTATAGAATAAGCAAATCCTTCTAAACCTAAGTGACTCAAGAAATAGAAACTAACGCATAAAGAAATCATTTGTGCAATATTATTTATCATTCTTGCCTTAAGATTTGCAGTCGCATCACATATAATACCTGCAAACATTGTAATCATTCTCAAGGAAACGGCTATAGAAATAATTTGTAAAACAGGAATTGACTTTTCCCAGCCTTCTCCTAATAAGAGCATCACTATATCCTCTGCAAATAGAATAATATATACACATGAGGGAAAAAGCATGGCTGATAAAACTGATATTATTTCTTTATATATCTTACCTAACTTTATGATGTCATCTTGTATTTTACTAAAAGAAGGGAGCATTACCTTAGAGATGCTATTCGATAAATAGTATAAAGGTAAATATACAATTTGTGACGCTCTATCATAGAATCCCAGTTGAGAAGTTCCTAAAAACTTTTCAATCAATATTTTATCTAAGCTCAGATTAATGAAATCTAAGAAACTAATTAGTGATATTTTACTCCCGTATGATAATAACGAAGCATAATATTTCTTTTTAAAGATAAAAATCAAGCTATGCCTCGCATACATATAACTTATAATACCATTAATCAAAACTTGACTTATTAGTGCAGAAATAAGGCTATATACACCATAACCAGAATAAGCCATATAAATACCTATGAATAAATAGCCTATTATAAATGAAATAAGATTAATAATAGCTAAAACTTTGAACTTCAAATCTCTTGTTAGTAAACCTACTGCAGTAATACTAATACCTTGAATTAAAAACAGGATTGAAGAAAATCTTACTACGCTTACAAGCCTTTCATTATCAAATAATAG
>CAKZMZ010000210.1 GCA_937129345.1 uncultured Thalassovita sp.
CACTGGAGGTGGTTGGTGGATTCTACCAGTAATAGGTTCAAAATTGAAAATAGAGAAACTGTAAGGGTAATTGTACCCGTCCCAACCCACTACATCAAAAGGATGGCTGGCATATACCATAGGGTGAATCGCGCCTTGTTTTTTTATTTTGATGAGAAAATCTCCTTTTTGATCATGGGTCTCCAAAGTCTCTGGTAATTTGAGGTCTCGCTCGCAAAAAGGTGCATGTTCCAACATTTGCCCAAACTGATTGCGGTATCTTTTAGGCGTGTAGATTGGGCTAAAAGATTCTAGAAAAAACAATCGATTATCCTCTGTATCGAAATGCATTTGGTAAATCATTCCCCTCGGGATAATGAGGTAGTCGCCATATTCGAAAGGGATGTTACCCAATAGCGTTTTTAAAGTACCACTACCCTGATGTACGAATATCAACTCATCAGCCTCAGCATTTTTATAGAAATAATCAGTCATAGACTTTTTGGGAGCGGCTAAACCCAAATGCAAATCGTTATTGAGCATCAATACTTTACGAGCTTCCAAAAAATCATCCTCGGCAGTAACATTAAAACCAATCAGCTTCCTCGGAGTCATGTTTTTTTCCACCGCTATTTTAGGCTGTACGTTTACAGGCTCTAAAATCTCTTTGATCATAGTGGGTCTGTAAATGTGATAAAGGAGCGAAGACATTCCTGAAAAACCTTCAGTACCAAACAATTGCTCATAGTAATAGCCACCTTCTGGTTTTTTAAAAGTAGTATGTCTTTTTTGTGGAGTTTTACCTAGTTTATGATAAAGCATGTGGTTTTATATTATTGGTTAATGATTCTCCTTATGTCGAGTTGTTTTTCAGCTACAAAACACACTCAATCTAACTTTATAAAGCAATTGGCTCAAAGTTCTTGATTTATTAGTTAATATACAAATAGATGTTATACTAACTATTTGTATAAACATTATTTAATATAGAATAGTGCAATAGCAGAATATTATTCGATCAATAACAGCATCTTATCGTAGAACAAAAAGGAATACTTACCAATCCCTGCTCCAAAAATCTTTCATTCCAATACGATTTCATCATTCAAGAGCCAATTGCTGGCTTTTACCAGAATCTCTTCTTTTTTCTCTAGGCTAAATGGTAAAGGGAGTTGTGCTACGCCTAGCAGTCTTCGCATAATTTCAGTACCCGCAAAACCTGCTACGAGTTTTATGTCAAAATAGGTAGGTTTAATGTAATGATTCAGTACGTGCTGAATGGTATCAACGCCCTGTCCTGCTAAATATAAATGTGCAATTAGTACCCCAATGTCAAATTCTGCATAACCCAAAAAACTGAATTCAGGATCTATGACCTTGATGCCTGTTTTATTGGCTACCCAACTGCCTGGATAAAAATCGCCATGGATCAAGCTTTTTCCTTTACTCAGATAAAGGTCGCCTAAATAAGTGGTTTTCTCTTTAACCGCTAAATCGGTCTTGTACTTTAAAGCCACCTCTTCCAATCCGTCTTGTATGCCATTTAAATCAAATCCATTGTCTTGTACAAACGGATATTTAAAAATGTGTTCATGGTTGAGCTCCCGCATGGCTTTATTTTCAGGAAAATCCTTAATCTCAAGTGCGTGCAGTTCACTTAAATAGGCCAGTAATTTATTTAAAGGTTTATCTAAAAATATTTGTTCAGGCTCATAAAGATGGGTGAAATCCCTGCTATTGCCTAAGTCGGAATAAATGGCAATAAAGTGTTTTTTATCTGAGAAAAGTAATAATGGCGAAAATGACTCTAGCAAGCTGTTACTTTTAATTACTTTATAGTAAGCTGTTTCTGCCTTATTGCGGTTTACAGGCGCATGTATTTGCGGATATTTCTCTACCCAAGGGCGGGCTTGTTTTACAATAAAGGAACGTTGGTTGGTAATGGCCCGCACAACAAAATTCATGTTGCCTTCACCTGGTTTTTCTAGCTTTTCAACTTTTTCGCCGGCATCCATAAAATCTTTTTCTTGTAAAAAATGCGTAAGTGCTGCGGTATCATAACTTAAGAAAAAGGCATTGGGAAACTGCTTTTTAAACTGCTCGATATATTCTTTTGGTAGTTCTTCCATATGTTGAATAATAGGTTTTAGATGGAGAAATTTGAGTCCTTCCCTTTACATTGCCAACTAGAATGAAGGCTTAATCGGTTCATTAAATTTCAATTTTTCAAGATACAAATACATTTACTTTTTGAAAGAAGGTAGTTTTAACTAATTTCAACACAACTAAAAAACATTCACGAAAATGAAACTGACTATCACTTTACTTTTCCTCACTTTTATGACACAAGCTCAACCTAAATTCAATCCCTTCCCTTTCACAAAAGACATTGGCAACCCAAAAACAAAAGGGAAAACTGCTTTTAACCCTAAAACCCAAAGCTTTTTACTAGAAGGCGCAGGATACAACATTTGGTTTGAGCGCGACGAATTTCATTATGCTTATGATACTTTGAGTGGTAATTTTATGATTACTACGCACCTTTCTTTTGATAGCGAGGCAGGCAATCCACATAAAAAAATAGGTATTATGTTCAGGGCATCTGAAGAAGAAAATGCGCAACATGTTAGTGCCGTTTTGCATGGCGATGGTCTTACCTTGCTACAAACCCGTAGGTTAAAAGGCGCTTTTATGAGAAATCCTGAAGATGAAATTGCCGCCATCAAATCCCACTTTAACATAATTCAACTAGAGCGAGTAGGAGCAAGATTCATTATGCGGGCAGCCCATAAAGGCGAGCCACTACAAGAAATTGCCAGGATGCAATTGCCCGACATGCCCAAAAAAATGCTGGCTGGTATTTTTGCATGCTCACATGATGCAGATTCTAAAATCAA
This sequence comes from uncultured Thalassovita sp., assembly GCA_937129345.1. Lineage (GTDB taxonomy): Bacteria > Bacteroidota > Bacteroidia > Cytophagales > Flammeovirgaceae > Chondrinema. The sequence continues at coordinate 2,877 of CAKZMZ010000210.1, forward strand.
AGGAAAATTCTGGAACGTTCGTGTAGAAAAACCAGTAGCCTCTGATTATGACATTCAAGAAAATGGGTACCTAGGCTGTAGGCTGGAAACCATGAATGTTTTTACAGCAGAGCGTAAAATAATTTACGAAAAGGACGAACGCTTTGAGGCGCCCAATTGGATGCCCGATGGTAAAAAACTACTTTTCAATATGGATGGAGGACTTTATACTATCCCTATTGAAGGAGGAAATCCAGAAAAGCTCAACACAGGTTTTGCCAACCGCAACAACAATGATCACGGTATTTCTTTTAATGGAAAAATGTTGGCCATTAGCCACCATAGAGAGGGTTTGAGAGAAGGCGGTTCTACCATTTATGTTTTGCCTTTGAAAGGCGGCGAACCAAAGTTGGTTACTGAAGAGACACCTTCTTATTGGCACGGTTGGGCACCCAATAACAAAGAAGTGGTTTTCGTCGCCAAGCGTGGAGAAAACCCAACTTTCAATCTGTACAAGGCAAATATCAATACTGGTAAAGAAACCCAATTGACTTTTAATAACAGTACCCATGTAGATGGGCCTGAATATTCTCCCGATGGCAAGTACATTTATTACAATGGTAGCCAATCGGGCACTATGCAGCTTTGGCGCATGAAACCCAATGGATCGGATAAAGAGCAACTCACTTTTGATCAGTACAACAACTGGTTTCCGCACATCTCACCAGATGGCAACTGGATCGCCTATTTGGCATTTACAGAACCCATCAATCCTGATGCACATCCCTCTTATAAGAGGGTAGAACTAAAACTCATTCCTTTAAAGAATGGAGATATTGCAGGAACACCCAAAACGATTGCTTACTTATATGGCGGGCAAGGTACCATCAACGTACCTTCTTGGTCGCCGGATAGTAAGCAAATAGCTTTTGTAAGCAATGCGGGGAGGGAGTAATCATTTAAAAAACATATTTCCCCCGTTGGCATATACAGGAAAATTTGGGGGGACTATCATAATGTTATTATACTTTATATGATAAAAATGCTGATATGGATTTTCTAGCTTTTCCATAATATCCTTTGCCATGTTTGGGAGTGAAAAGAAAACAAACTCTCCTATTCCGAGTAAAAGCCATTTCTCTAAAGTTGTTTTTCCCATAAACTCATTGAGCATGGCGAACGAACGGCAAAACTTTTCAAATTTGTCATGGGTTTCTTTGTTCCATTCGTAGTGGGTAAGTAAATTTTCTATCGGCTTATCAAGAAAAGGCTTAATGGCGGAGTGCCAATGCCCGATTTTCTTATTTGTTTTTATTTCCTCTTCAAGAAATAGTGCCACAGCATGGGGCAAACTCTCAAAAACTAAAGCAGGATGCTCCCCACTTCCTCCACCTAAAACCAATTGATCAGGATTGCTTATAAAATCGCCTTCAATATCTTGTAAAGGATGGTACACAGGCAGGTGCCCGAAATGCCCAACCAATTCATGCTTAAAAGAATCTATGTGGCTCATTATTCTTTTCCTTTTTGGTTAAGAAATTCATCAGTAAAGTGGGCTTTCTTTTTCTCTTGAGCAAATTTATCTGCATTGTAATCTTGAGATTTTCCTTTCGGGATCGAAAGGCTTTCCCATTCGGCTCCTTTAATCATTTTGCCCAAAAAAGTGATTTGACCAATATGGTAAGCATAATGCGCCAATTGCCTATTAATGGCTTCTACGACAGTATGCCCTTGGTTGCGAATGTAAATGGTGGTTTCAAAATTGGTCTCGTTGATGCTTTCTAATGCTGAAAACAAACAAGTCCAACCTAATTCCCATTTAGTTAGCAATTCTTGTCTATTTTGAATGACATCCTCAAACTCTTGTTCTCTATTGCGCCAAGTTTTCTCCCCGTCTGCAGTCAAAAAATCAGTCCATCGCGAAAGCATATTACCTGAAAGATGATTAACAATAATAGCAATGGAATTACTCTCTTCATTATATTGCCAAAACAGCGCTTCATCATCTAATTGCGCAAAAGTCTTTTCACCCAATAGTTTGTAATAGGCAAACTGCTTTTTGATGCTTTCGAGGTAATTTTTTTCTATATGATGTTTGGTTTTAAATTCCATACTCGCTTAACAAAAAAGCTAAGGCAAACCTCTCATTTGCCTTGGTTTAGTTCTCCTCTCAGTCCTTTATGTAAGATTTTGTTGCCTTAATATGTAAACTCCTCGGGCAATCCTAAGTAATTGGCTTCCATTTCGGTGGGCTTATATTTATAGATATAATCAAGTATTTTGTTCACATCATCCTCAAACTCAATGTATAAGTCTTCGTGCAGTTTGTAGAGTTTGTTTAAGGTGGTTTGCAATTTTTTACAAACGTACTGTGCAAATTTATCAGCGCGGTAATGTTGTGGCACTAAAGTATGGTGGTAATAATTATCAAAATAGACTTTTAACATGGTGAGGTTTAAAGCTACATCACCATATTTGTCTTTGGTAATTTTTACATGCCGGGTAATCATGCCTGATATGTCTCGCATTTCCATCATTACCCAGCCGGGGCTGTCGCTGTAATTGCGTGTTGCCCAGTCTCTTATTTTTTCGTCCAGTTCTTCCCTTCTCAATTCCATGTCGGCTTCATCTTCTAAGAGTTGGTGGTGCAATTGCTGTATAAGCAATTGATCTTTTCTGATAAGCCTCAGTAATAATTTGTCTTTCTCTTTTTCAGGCATCTCCTTAATGGCCGCCTCAAGTTCTTTTGGGATTTTTGGCAT
>CAKZMZ010000211.1 GCA_937129345.1 uncultured Thalassovita sp.
TACTACCACTAGCTACATACAAATCTAAATCTCCATCATTATCTGCATCAAAAAAAGCAGCGCCGGCATCTTCACTTTTTTTATCATTTACAAAAACAGCATTACTCATTTGCCTAAAGGTGCCATCGGTATTTTGGATAAAAAGTGCAGAAGTATAACCACTAGCACTACCCCTGTAAAAGTCTTCCAATCCATCGCCATTCACATCGCCTTTTGCTAAAACTGGTCCTTGTGTGGAGAGTTTGTAAGGCAAAAGTTTTTCCCTATCAAAATCATCAAAATCGTTTTCTCTGTGCCTATCATTGATTTTTGAGAGGGTGGTATTTTCTCTAAAGAATGGTTGAGGATTATTTGCTTTTTCTGGTACAAAATCCTTGGCTTGCGCTTCTGAAAATTCATACATTTTATCAGCTTGTAGGTTTTGCTTTACCAATATTTTACCGCTTGGCCAAACCACTTTTAGCTGCTCTACTTGGGTACTTTTACCTAAACCAAAATGCAAAGTTTGGCTCACCGCAGATTGGAAACCCCGGGATGGTTGAATCCTATCGGTCTGCCAGCCGTTGGCGGTTTTCAAATAGACTTTCGCCCCAATAGCAGATGGGTTTTGCCCACTTCCCTTAATTTTTAATTTAATAAAATGGTTACCCTTCTGCTCGCTTGTATTCTGATAAATGGCAGCTTGCTCGTTAAGATTGTTGATGACCAAATCCAAATCGCCATCGTTATCCAAATCTGCAAAGGCTGCACCATTGGAGAAGGTTTGTTCACCAAAGCCCCAATCTTCGCTCACTTCTTTAAAAGTAAGGTCGCCTTGGTTTTTATAAACATAATTATGCACCTTTTCAGAAGGCATGGCATTGAGTATTTGCCGCATTTCTGCTTCGGGTAATTCTAAAAAGTCGGCTTGTGCGGCTGCCAAACTTTCATTGGCATAGTTGATAAAATCTAGGTTAAGCACATCCTTTCCCAAACCATTAGAAATAAATAAATCTTTATAGCCGTCATTGTCAAAATCGGCCAAAAGTGGCGCCCAACTCCAATCGGTTTGGGGCATGCCTGCCAAGCGGGCTATATTGCTAAAAGAGGGCTTGCCCTCAGGAGTAATCCCGTTGTTGAGGTTCAAGCTATTGAACATGTATTGATAATGGTATCCTTTATCTACAAAATCCCAGAATTTTTCTTCTGCAATACCGTCTAGGTTGGCATGGCGACGATAATGATCTTCGGGGGTCATGTCCAGTACCACAATGTCTGCAAGGGTATCATTGTTGTAATCGGCGATATCTACCCCCATACCAAAAAAGGAAATCTGCCGGGTTACCTCTTTGATCTGTTCTTTAAATGTGCCGTCTTTTTGGTTGAGGTATAAATAATCGTTTTGGAAGAAATCATTACTCACGTAAATATCTTCCCAACCATCTTGGTTTAAATCAGCAATACCTACACCCAAGCCATAACTGGTAGAAGTGCCTATAATGCCTGCTTCTTGGCTAATGTCTTTAAATTTTCCATCATCATTGCGATAGAGCTTGTCACCCACGTAAGGGTCATATCCTTTGGTATCAAGTACAGCGGTTCTGCCATAGTAATCCATGCCGTGGTTTACTAGGTACATGTCTAAGTCGCCGTCTTTGTCATAATCGAAAAAAGCAGCTTGCACAGAGTAGCCTGGATCATTAAGGCCGTATCTTGCTGCCGATTCTGCAAAAGAACCGTTTTTTAAATTGATATAAAGTAAGTTTTGACGGTTTTGAGGTTCTAATCTGCCTGCTCGGCAAACGTAGATATCTTGCCATCCATCGGCATTTACATCGGCTACGGTTACACCAGTGCACCAAGAGTTTCTTGTGATGTTGCGTACGCCTGCTACCAAAGAAACATCTTCAAACTTTAAATTACCTCTATTCAGATACAGCTTATTGGCAGTAGTATTGCCTGTAAAGAAAAGGTCGGTTTTACCATCGTTGTTAAAATCAGCTGCGGCTACTCCGCCTCCATTGTAAAAATATTGATAGGTAAGGATGTTTTTAAGGCGGTCGTCTTCTAACTCATTGGCAAAATCTATATTGGTACGGTTAGCAGAAAGCTTTACAAAGCGCTTGGTGGGTTTTGTTTCTTTTTTGGTTTGTACGATTGGCTTTTCGCTGTTATTGCAGCCAAATGCAAGCAAGAGTACAATTTGCCATAAAAGTAAATGGAAGAGAAGGCGTTGTTTCATTGATCAAGGTCTTTACATTCGTTAAAAAAACAGGAAGGCACAAAGTACCTTCCTGAGTAATTATACGAAAATGAACCTCTAATTAAAATATGCTTGATTGAAGTCTGTTTCAAAATCAGGAACTTCTGAGTAGAAATTACTATCCCATGGCACTGAACCTGCTCCACGATCTCCATCAGGAATATCCACTTCATTACCTTGTAAGTAGAACAAGCGGTCACCTTCAAATGACATTTCTATCCAACGCTCGTTGTGAATAGCATTCACTAAATCTGCCCCAGTTAAACCTGCTAAAGGTGCTATACCAGCACGTTCTCTTACTACATTTAAATCAGCCAAAGCAGCGGCCTCATCAACATTTGAGTAAGTAGCACGAATTACTGCTCTAAGTAAATACATATCTGCTAAGCGTAAAATAACTACGTTAGTTGAGCGTCTTACACCAGAACGGTAGTACTTATCTCCCCAAACATAGGTACGGTTAGGAGCAAAATTGGCACGTGGCTCTTCTACACCAATTCCAGATTCTTTTGGAGTAAATCTTTTGAACAATTGAATATAACGTAAA
>CAKZMZ010000212.1 GCA_937129345.1 uncultured Thalassovita sp.
TTAGGGTTTTCGGGATCCCGATCCAGTTCTATTAAAATATCATAGCATTGTCTATAAGAGAAGGTTTTGTGATCTTTGATCCTTTCGTACAGGCCTTTTGCTAAAGCTTCTCCTTCTAAGTTTTCGAGGCCTTTGTAGTAAGGTTCGTATTCAACCTGATTCTCACTACTCTCTGTAGGCGTACTTTCTTGGATATTGGTTAATTGGTTTTCCGTAGGACCCGCATCTACGCTATTGCTTTGTTGCTGTTTTTTGCAGCCAAACAGCAAGCCCAAAACCATGGCGAGCAAGTAAATCTGTAATTTTAACTTCATATAAGCTTGTATTAATTAGTTATTAAAATGCTGGGATAACATCTTAAACTGTAATGTTATTTAATTGACACGAAGGTAAGTAAAAAGCTAATTTTTTTAGTTGCTTTTGCTGATTTTGGTATATTGCTTAAAGAATTTAAAGTTCTAGCCAAGACATTTAAAGTTTTGGTCCACCCAATTTTTTAAGATGTGAAAGACCAATCGCACATATTCACCATAGACATACACACTCATATTTTGCCTGAAAAATGGCCTGATCTAAAGGAAAAATATGGCTATGGAGGTTTTATTAGGTTGGAGCATCATAAGCCCTGTTGCGCTCGCATGATGATGGACGACCAGTTTTTTAGGGAAATACAAGACAACTGCTGGGATCCCAATACAAGGCTGTATGAATGCAATCATAGCCATGTAGATGTACAGGTGCTTTCTACCGTGCCAGTGATGTTTAGCTATTGGGCAAAGCCGAAAGATACTTGGGATTTATCTCAGCTATTAAATGACCATATAGCCGGCATAGTAAGGGATTATCCCGATCGGTTTATAGGTTTGGGCACTTTGCCCATGCAAGCGCCTGAACTCGCCATTAAAGAGTTGGAAAGATGTGTGAAAGAGTTAGGCCTGGCAGGAGTTGAAATTGGCACCCACATTAACGAGTGGAATTTAGATGCGCCTGAGTTGTATCCTATTTTTGAGACGGCGGCTGATTTGGGCGCATCTGTTTTTGTACATCCTTGGGACATGATGGGCAAATCGAAAATGCCAAAGTATTGGCTTCCTTGGCTGGTAGGCATGCCTGCTGAAACAAGTTTGGCCATTTGTTCTATGATTTTTGGCGGTGTATTTGAAAAATTGCCTAATCTGAAAGTGGCTTTTGCACATGGCGGAGGCTCGTTTCCCGCTACAGTTGGCAGGATCCAGCATGGTTTTGATGTAAGGCCAGATTTGTGTGCGGTAGATAACCCTTTTCCACCGAAAAAATATTTGGGCAAATTTTACTGCGACTCATTAGTGCACCATCCCGAAGCGCTAAAGTTGCTCATGAACATCATAGGTGCAGACAGGATTGTTCTCGGGACAGACTATCCCTTTCCCTTAGGAGAATTGGAACCCGGAAAACTGATCAATAGCATGCCTTTCGACAGAGACACCAAAGAAAAAATGCTCAGTGGCAATGCATTAGCTTGGTTGGGAAAGCATAAAAAAGATTTTGCCATACAGCAGAATTGGGATTTTTTTGATGACGCCTCGTTCGATTGTAACTCAAAAAATGTTTAAATTTTCTACGAAGCATGCTTGTTTACAGCATCTTTTTTTTCAATTTCAATCACGCCTAAAGAAGCACTCGTTACCGCCAAACTCGGCCCAACGATCACTCCAAAAAGTGGAATTAAAAAAATAAGAGCAAAACCCAAGCCTACACCGAAAGAAAGGCCTTTCATTTTTTTTCTCAGTGCCCGACCTTCGGCTACGGTGTATCCTCTGTAAGCTGAGGTGTGATCTACCATAGATATACCTATAAAGTAACTTTCCACAGCCAAAATGATAAAGGGTGCCAAGGGAGCTAGAATTGGTATCAAAAGCGCTAACAAACTGATAATGCCAATAATAAAAAGTTCTTTTACCAAAATTCGCAAAGCATCCCAAATCCCTTTAAAAAGCTCTCTAGCAAATACACTCCATTGTATGGGCGCCTCATTTTTTTTACCAGAAAGTCGGTTGATCACAACAGTAGAGAAAATATAAAGAAGCGGTGCCATAAGGTTGAGCATCAATACTTTATAGCTGATAAAGAAAAAAACCAGCATAACGAAGCGAATGAACCAAAGAACCGCTTTTGCTAACAAAATACTTAAGGTGGTTTCTGCTTCTTGATAGTTGGTTTTTTCTATAAGCCATGCGGTTAAATCATCAGAAAAACTGAAAGCCGTGTAGGCCATGGCAATAAAAAGGGCGAGGCTTACCAAACCAGGGAGTAAAGCATTTGGCCACAAATGATGCTGCCCAATAAATCGATAACTCTTGGGATACATTTTCAGGCCCGTGATCGCTTGCTTGTAAACATTCATTGGTTTATAGGCTTAATTGTATTGAACTATAATTAATAGTGGTCTCTAACATACTCCAAAACCCGTTGCATCACTTTTTTGGTTTGAGAAGTATAAACTGTGTAATGGTTGAGCATGAAGCTAAAAATGAGCGTTTTTTTCTTTTTGGTCACCAAATAGCCACTCAAACAATGGTTGTTAGAAAGTGTACCCGTTTTAGCGAAAATATACGGCTTATCTTCTCCAGCATACCATCTTTTTATAGTACCGCTTTCTCCACCTGAGGGCAATAGCTTAAACAGCTTTTCTGTACTAGGTTTTTCCATCAATTCGGTCAATAGTTTTACAGTGGTGCTTGGCGTGAACATATTATATCTAGAAAGTCCCGAGCCATCTACCCAAATGGGCTCATCAGGAAAATCCTGCATCAAGCTATCTTTTACCCATTTAATACCGAGGTTAATTCCCAGGGTATCGTTCAATTCAGAAGCGGTCATCATTATAATTTGCTCTGCCAAGAAGTTATCACTCTCTTGGAGCATTTTTCTGTAAAGTGTATCAGTGCTACCTAGCCTTAGAATCTCACCACTCAAAATAGAATCAGACTTGTGCATTTTTATCTTTTTGTGTAGTGCATCTTCTAATAGATCCACAAATAATTCATCTGAATAGGTAAAAGGGATTTTCGTGTCATAACCGGTTAGAAAAGTATCGGCAGCAGGGTAGTAATAAAAGTCGTTGCTGGTTTCTGCACGGTAAATTGGCCAGTCATCTTCAGGAGGGGCGCCATCCATTATTTTTATGTTTTCTTTAAAACTTGGTGGATGTACTAAAAGCGAATCGAAATTGCCTTTGAGCCTTATGTTAACATGGTTGCCGTAAATCGGGAACTTAGATTTTTCTGTGGAATAATACCAAGCGTAATCGCCCCAACTCCAACCCGGTCCCAATCTTTTATCTGTAGTGGTTCGGCTGTAGTAAAAAAGTTTTTCGGGCCTTTCTAGCAGAAAGTTTAATACTGTGCTATCATTAAACTCAGGATGTAGAAGCAGCGGATAGCCCGTGCCCCAAAAGATGAGCGAATCGTTTTTAAGGGTATAACCCAAAGCAGGCACTTCTTCTCCCAATACTCTGCTAGCGGCAAAGTAGGTGTATAATTTTGTGTTAGAGGCCGGAGTAAAGTATTTGTGTGGATACTGCTCGTATATGACCTGTTCTTTTTTGGGATCGTAAAGCACAAAACCTGTAAAGCTGTTCTCTAAAACCGAGGAAGTATCCAACATGGTTTTTATTTCAGATGCTCGGAGCTTTTGCGCTTTTGCATGCAAGCCTACAAGGCACAGCAGTAAGAAAAATAGGGGTAAATGATTTATCTTCATAGCAAATGTTTTTATAGCTTTTAAAGCTAATGATCAATTTGCCATTTATGCAATTCTTGCTTGATAAGTGGTATCTAGCGTGGTGGTTTTGTTATATTTACGCTTATTACACAAGAATTACTTTACATAAAGATCAAATAATCTAAGATTGCGATGAGGAATTTCTACTTACTTTTTTTACTTGCCTTTTTTATGACCGATATGGCCAATGGTCAAAGCGATTTTTCGAAGAAACTTTTTGATAATTATGATGCCTATCTTGAAAAAAGCATTGCCCACCAATATTTAAAAAGAGAAGACATTGCACCCGTTATTGAAGCGCTTAAAAACAATAAACTTTTTGAGGTGAGCAAATTAGGAGAATCTGTTGAAGGCAGGGAAATTAACCTTATAAAATGCGGCTCCGGTCCAACCTCGGTTTTGTTGTGGTCTCAAATGCACGGCGATGAACCTACAGCAACCATGGCCCTCATGGATATTTTCAATTTTTTAATGGCTGACGATAAATTGAATCCAGTAAGGCAAACCATACTAGAAAACACCACTCTGTATTTTGTGCCCATGCTCAATCCTGATGGGGCAGAGCGTTTTGAGCGGAGAAATGCCCTCGACCTAGACTTGAACCGAGATGCTTTGCGTTTGCAGTCGCCCGAGGCCAATATTTTAAAAGACATTAGGGATGAAATAGATGCTGATTTCGGTTTCAATCTACACGATCAGAGTACACTGTACAGCGCAGGGGTTTCTGCCAACCAAGCCTCTATTTCATTTTTGGCGCCTGCCTACAATTGGGAAAAAGAAGTGAACGAAAGCCGTGGCAATGCCATGAAGGTAATCGTACAAATGAACGATGTTTTACAGAAGTACATTCCTGGTAAGGTAGGCAAGTACAACGATACTTTTGAACCAAGGGCTTTTGGAGATAATATTCAAAAATGGGGGACTAGTACCATTTTAATTGAGACAGGCGGGTATCCCAATGATGTAGAGAAGCAGTTTTTAAGAAAGATGAATTTTATTGGCATCATCACTTCACTTAAAAGTATTGCAGAGAAATCTTACCAAAATGAAAATATAGATGACTACTACGCCATACCCGATAACAAGCGCTACTTATTCGATTTGATCATAAGAAATGCACAGATTGAATTTTATGATAAAATGTATACGATGGATATCGGTATTAATAGAAGAAGGCAACATGAAGGAGATAATAAGGATACGCAATACAGTGGTTACATTGCCGAATTTGGAGACATGTCTACCTTTTACGGTTACGATGAATTTGATGCTAGTGGCATGACGGCACAACCAGGAAAAATTGCCCAAAAGCCAGAAAAGTTAAAAGAGGCTTCTATCAAATCGCTTCATAAAAAAGGGATTATAGCCATGCCCAAACCTGTAGATTACGAGAGGAGTTTCACGCAATTTCCTATTAATTTTTATACGGGAGAAGCACCTGAATTTAAAGTAAGGTTGGGCGCCTCTGCCAATTTTTATTTAGAAGAAAATGGCAAGGTAAAGGCAGCCGTAGTAAATGGCTTTTTATATCCTGTTGAAAACGCCAATTTTGACAAAGGCAATGGTTTGGTATTTAAGGCAAATGAATAACAACGGAAATTACTTGATTTCTGCACTTGAAGCAAAAATTTACCTTTCAAACACTATTTATCTTAAAATCAGTAAATTATGTTGACATTTGTCATTAATTTGCGTATATATTATTAAATGCGTTTAGCGGCAAAACTTTTCAACTATGTTACTGCTTATTTTATTTTTATTTGCCAGTAGTCACTTAATGGGCTTGCCTAATTTGGCTTTGCAAAATAACTTACATTTAAGCGATTCGCTGTCTTTACAGCAAGATTCTGTGCACTTAGTAGCGAAAGGGGAGACTTTATACGCCATTGCATCTAAATATGGTATTAAGGTAAGTGACCTAAAAAATGCCAACCAGTTAAAAGACAGCCATATAGAAGTAGGGCAAAAGCTTATGTTGCCAATACCACTTTTTGAAGAAGTGGAAGTTAAAGACACCGTGCAAAGTTACCAAGACAGCTTGTATACAGTAAAAAAAGGTGATGTACTTTCCATAGTGGCTGCCAAGCATCAACTCGATACTGAAGACTTAGTTAAGTGGAATGCATTAGAAAGCGCAGATAAAATCTATGTAGGGCAAGAAATTAGTTTGTACCCACCAATAAATCTACAGCTTGATTCGCTTAAAGTAGAGATTGCCCAACCAAAAGAAATTTTGGAAGAGGATTCTGCAAGAACGGAACGGCAAACTACAGTAAACAAGGTGCCTATCGATAAACTTAAAACCGATACTTTGCAAACTGAAAGGCGAGATATTACTGATGTAGCTAACAATCAGAGATTGGCTTATGATTTTACACCAAGTGGAATAAAAACAGCAATAAATGTATTTGTACTACTACTTCTTTTGGCAATATTCATTTACAACATCAATAAATAAAAAACCGCTTTAATATCCTTAAAGCGGTTTCGGGTTTTAACTTTTAAGCATGTTTTTATCAATCGTAGCCTTCTCCTTTTCCTTCTTTTACATCTGACAAAAACTGTTTAATGCGTTGCTCTTGATCTTTATGGCAAATCAAAAGTACATTGTCGTTTTCAGCCACGATAAAATTATCTAAACCTTGTACCAGTGCAAGCCTATCAGAACCCATCTTAACAAGCGTGTTCTTGGTTTCATAAGTCATAATGTTGCCGTGCAAAACATTCTCGTCCTCATTTTTTTCAGATACTTCGTAGAGCGATTTCCAAGTGCCTAGGTCAGACCAACCAAAATCACTTTTTAAGACATATACCTTTTCTGCGTGTTCCATTATGCCGTAATCTATAGATATGTTCTTGCATTGATAGTAAGTGAGCTTAATGGCTTCTTTCTCCTCATCGGTATAGTATTTATCGCCCATATCGGTAAAAAGCTGCGCGATTTCGGGCTGGTACTTATGGAAGTTATCAATGATGGTTTTTGCGCTCCATATAAAGATACCGGAGTTCCATACAAAGTCGCCGCTTTCTAAAAACTCTTGCGCCAGTTGTAGGTCTGGTTTTTCGGTAAAGGTTTTTACCCGGCGCAACTCATCAATTTTATCATCTTCTCGCACTTGAATGTATCCGTAGCCTGTATCAGGTCTACTAGGTTGTATGCCCAAGGTAGCCAAAACATCCGAGTTAGCAGTTGCTTTTAAGGCTTTATTAATGTTTACCTTGAACTGCTCTTCTTTTAAGATGAGGTGGTCTGCTGGAGAAATGATAAGGTTGGCATCTGGATTTTTCTTAGCGATTTTGTAGCTCGCATAAGCAATGCAAGGTGCTGTATTGCGCATTACGGGTTCTAGCAAAATTTGGTCATCTGTCATAAAAGGCAGCTGCTCTTTTACTAGGTCGTAATAATCTTCATTCGTAACAATATAGATGTTTTCATCAGGGCAGATTCCTTTGAATCTTTCGGCGGTTTGTTGTAAAAGGGTTTTGCCAACACCCAAAATATCTTGAAACTGTTTAGGATGTTTTTTGCGGCTAAAAGGCCAAAAACGGCTTCCTATACCACCTGCCATGATGATTACATAGTTATTTTGCATATTTATAATAATTTATTGTTGTGTATTTTGGAGTGTACATTTAATAAATTTCAAAGTAGAATAACTTCCTTAATTACTTTTTGCCCTACAAACTCATTAACAATTTCTATAATTTCTTTCCTAGAATAGTACATATCACTTTTTAAAGAAGCAGACTGTATTTCTACAAATAATTTTTGTTCTTTAATAAATAGTTTTCCTGTACGGCTGGCCACGGTCTTGCCCATGAGTTTTTCCCAATTGTTTATGATGTTGGCATAATTATACTTTCGGTCTATTTGGTAAGACTTAAGCAAGGATTGTATGGCTACTTTGATAGGTTTCGCTTCAGATTTCTTACTTACTTTACCATAAGGTGAAAACCTGTATTTCTGGGCCATGATCGAGTCTTTTTTTTTGGAAGGAGTATAAAAAATCATTCAATACTAATAAAATTAAATGAGTTATAAGTCCTAGTTATTATTTATTTAGAATTTCATTTAAGCGGAAAAACTTAACATCTCTATTTATACCCTTCAGTAAGGATTCAGAGCGTTCAGGTCGGGCATCGCTTATAAAAATCTGACCAAAATTCCCATCGGCTAAAATCTTCAAGAGTTGGTTTATGCGGTAGTCATCTAATTTATCAAAGATATCATCCAATAACAAAATAGGTTTGAGTGCTTTTTGTTTGGAGATCCATTTGTACTGTGCCAGTTTAAGTGCGATTACATAAGATTTTTGTTGGCCTTGAGAGCCCGTTTTTTTTAGAGGAAAGTCGGCCATTTCAAAAACATAATCGTCTCTATGTATACCTTGAGTGGTTCTCTGTAAAACCATATCTTTTTGAAGGTTTTGCTTTAGGAGTGTACTAAAGCTTGTTTTTTCTAGGCCGGAAGCATAAGTAATGCTCATAGGTTCTTGATCATTACTTAGTTTTTTATAATAGTTGATGAAATGCGGAGTAAAATCTGCTATAAAGTCTTTCCTTGTTTCGTAGATGGCTTTGGCCAAAGGTGCCATTTGTATATTGTAAGTTTCTAGCAGGGCCAAATCGCTGTTTTTGCGTTCTGCAAACTGCTTAAGCAAATTATTGCGCTGTTTTAAGTAATGATTGTAATGAATAAGCTGCTCTAGGTAAGCACTATTGGTTTGAGATAGGGTATTGTCGAAGAACTTTCTCCTCGTTTCACTGCCTTCTCTTACTAGATCGGTATCATACGGGGTCATGAGCACACAGGGGAATTTACCGATGTGGCTACTCAGTTTTTCATATTCCTTTTGGTCGAGCTTTATCGATTTCTTTTCGCCCTTTTTATAAGCGCATTGCACCTTAGTAGATGAGGTTGCCGAAGCAGTATCCGAAAAGCTGCCTTTATTTAAAAAAAAGTAGGCATCGTGTTTAATATTGAGCGACTCTACGCTATTAAATGCACTTTTTGTCATGCATAGGTAGTATACAGCATCTAAAAGATTGGTTTTGCCGATTCCGTTTGGCCCAACAATGCAGTTGATATCTTTAGAAAAGGCAAAGTCTATTTCCTCGTAATTTTTAAAGTTTAGTAGTTGTATGCGCTCTATAAACATAAATAGCGGCCTTTTTCTTAAATGTATCCAGTTTAATTCACATAAAAAACAGCTCACAAAAAAAGCAGTGTCCGTATTAGACACTGCTTCTTGTATCGATATATAGAATATCTTAAATAATGATCATAGCATCGCCATAATCTAAGAAGCGATATTTTTCTTTAATAGCGGTTTCGTAGGCTTCCATTACAAAATCGTACCCACCAAAAGCAGCGGCCATCATAAGCAATGTAGACATCGGCTTGTGGAAATTGGTAATCAAGCCACTGCAAATTTTAAAATCATATGGCGGGAAAATGAATTTATTAGTCCAACCTTCATTTTCTTTCAAAAACTCAGCGGCAGACACAGAAGCCTCCAAAGCTCGCATTACAGTAGTGCCTACAGCAGTTACCCGCTTTTTATTCTTTAGTGCATTGTTTACGAGTTGTACAGTCTCGGGTGGCACCTGAAAATTTTCCGAATCCATTTTGTGCTTGGTAAGGTCCTCAACGTCTACTTCTCTAAAAGTACCCAAACCCACGTGCAAAGTAATGGGCGATATGTCTACTCCTTTTATCTCTAATCTTTTGGTAATTTGTGGTGTAAAGTGCAGACCTGCAGTAGGAGCAGCTACAGCACCAACATGCTTAGCAAATATTGTTTGGAAACGTTCTCTGTCATCGGGTTCCGCTTCTCTTTCTAGGTCTTTTGGTAGAGGTGTATCGCCAAGGGTATCTATCAATCTGTAGAATTCCTCATCCTCTCCTTCAAACAAAAAACGGATGGTACGGCCTCTAGAAGTAGTATTGTCTATAACTTCAGCCACCAATTCTCCCTCGCCAAAATACAGTTTATTACCAACTCTTATTTTTCTCGCAGGGTCTACCAAAACATCCCAAAGATGCGACTCTACATTGAGTTCCCTCAAAAGAAATACTTCTATTTTAGCCCCGGTTTTTTCTTTATTACCGTACAATCTTGCAGGAAAAACCATCGTGTCGTTTACAGTAAGGATATCGCCTTCTTCAAAGTAATCGACTACATCCTTAAACACCTTGTGTTCTATGGTTTTCTTCTTTCTGTCCAATACCATTAACCTCGAGTCGTCTCGGTTTTCGGTTGGGTATTTCGCAATTAATTCTTTTGGGAGCTCAAATCTGAACGCTGAAAGTTTCATAAAATAAGTTTGGCTGATAAGCTTTATGAACGAAGTGTAACGGAATATGACCGTTTATATAAAATAGGCTGCAAAGATAATAATTTGTCAAACATAATTATAAATTTGGCTTATATTTACTTATACAGTAAAAATTAAATTTAGAATGGTATTATTTATAAGGTTGTTTAAGGAGAGTCTTTTGTTTGCAGTGAGCGCACTTAGGGAAAATCTCTTGAGAACGATACTTTCTTTACTTGGGGTTACGGTTGGCATTTTTGCCATAATTGCGGTTTTGACCTTGGTAGATACGCTCGAGAAAAGCATCAAAAACAGCCTTTCTTTTTTAGGTAGCGAAGTAATTTATGTAGAAAAGTGGCCTTGGATTTTTCAGAATGGTTATCCTTGGTGGAAGTACGTAAACAGGCCGTATCCTACTTATGAAGAATTTGAGCACTTACAAAAGACGGTAACCTGGGCAAAAGCCATCTCCATTTATGACTTTAAAGGTGGGGCTGTACTAAAATACAAGAACAATAGCTTGGGAGATGCAGATATTATGGGAGCGAGCTACAGCCACAGCCAAGTAGCTGATTTTGAGATTGGCGACGGCAGATACTTTAGTCCACAAGAGGCAGATAAAGGCCGCAATGTAGTAGTAATAGGTGTAAACATCGCTAAAGATTTATTTGGAGAGGCTGAACCCATAGGTAAAGTTATTAAGATAAAAGGTATAAAGTACCGAGTAATTGGCACTTTGGCGCCTAAAGGAGAAAACTTACTTGATGCGCCTAGCAACGATGACATAGCCATAATGCCTTATAAAAGCTTAATGAAAGCTTTCGCCTCTAAGAGTAGAGGCATTAGGCCTACCATTGCCATAAAGGGTATTGAGGAAGATGAGGGATTGATAGAAGTTGAGAATGAAGTAAGGGGCTTACTAAGGAATTACCGAGGTTTAAGGCCTACTGAAGAGGACAGCTTTGCCATGAACCGACCCGAAGCCTTTGCTACAGTTATAGACAGCATTATTGGCGTGCTTACCGTGGCCGGCTGGTGTATCGGTAGTTTTTCTATTTTGGTAGGTGGTTTTGGCATAGCCAATATTATGTTTGTTTCTGTAAAAGAAAGGACAAACTTAATTGGCATACAGAAATCACTAGGCGCAAAAAACTACTTTATTTTATTGCAATTTTTATTTGAAGCAGTATTCCTCAGCTTCTTGGGAGGTGCTACAGGCTTGATATTGGTCAACTTACTGTCTTTTTTCTCCACAGAAACCTTTGTGATTACTCTATCACTAGAAAATGTTTTGCTCGGTATGTCGGTCTCTGTATTGATCGGGGTGCTTTCGGGTTTGATTCCCGCTGTATCTGCATCTAGAATGGATCCTGTAATTGCAATTAGGTCTAAATAAGACAGAGGGATAATAACGCTATAAGATTAATCGGAAGCCATCGTTTAAAAACAAATTTTTTACGATGGCTTCTTTGGTAAAAGAAGAGCAGGTTCTGCTTAGAAACTTTTTTTTATTTGGGATATGCTTTGGGCTTTGCTTTCCGCTTATGGCCCTTGGCATTGATTTTTGGGTTAAAGACTTATCATTTTCTGTTAATAACATCGTAGAAATCCACTTTAC
>CAKZMZ010000213.1 GCA_937129345.1 uncultured Thalassovita sp.
TATGTAAGAGATACTGTTGAGCTTAGGGTAGTTCCGAGCGATTATCCTAATAGACTGATTACCGTGAAAGCTTCTGATCAAACAGATGGCACTTTGGTATGTAATCTGCCACCTATAGCTGTTAATGACACCTTTGATGTAAATGCAAACCAAGAATTTATTGGCAATGTAGCACTGAATGATTCAGACCCCAATGATGAAGAAATCAATGCAGACACGATATTAGTAAGTAATCCTCAACATGGCAGTGTAGTTATAAAAGTAGATGGAAGCTTTATTTACACGCCAAATGAAGGCTACACAGGAAAAGACGCATTTACTTATTCCATTTATGATGCTTGTGGAGTTAGGGATGAAGCTACCGTACATCTCAATATTTTACCTTGCGATAATGTAGTTTGTACGGCTCCTACTGCTGTAGACGATTTGTTTACCCTAGAGGCTTGCGAAGATAGTATACAAGGCGGTGTTTTTGCGAACGATAGTATAGAAGACTGTTCGGGAATCCTTTCCTTCAATGTGCTAGAAGTTAATGGAATTACTGAAGATGCTTTCAATTTTGAATCATTCGGGAATACTGGCTTTTTCACCTTCAACCCGGATGCGTCATTCTTTGGATCGGTGAGCTTTTCTTATCAAATCTGTACCGAGTCTGCAACTTGCGGACAACTTTGCGATACCGCTACAGTAACCATTCAAGTTGAAGAATGCAAAGAATGTGAAGCGCCCATAGCAGTAAACGATAATTTTGAGCTAAAGAATTGCGACATCAACTTTAGCGGTTCTTTAAGTGCAAATGACACATTGCCAGCAGGTTGCGATTCTCTATCCTATGTACTCATTCCAGATAGTGATGTTCCTGGTACTTTAGAAGTACAAAACAACGGGAGGTTCAACTTCTCACTGTCTGATGAAAACTACGTTGGCAGTTTCTCTTTTGATTATACTACATTTTGCGGTAGCTGTGAAGAGGAAGAAAAAAGTTACGATACTGCTCAGGTTACCATTGAGGTAGTACCTTGCGTAACTTGCCCAGTACCAGATGCTGTTGCTGATGACCTCGTATATGAAAAATGCGAGCCTAGTTTTTCTGCAGACATTTCTCTCAATGATATTGCTCCAACAGATTGCGATAGCCTAATTTTCTCATTAGATACAGAATTACAAGCCAAATATGGCGTAGCAACCCTTTCAGAAAAAGGGACACTTAACTATACCCTTAACGATGATGATTTTCTTGGTACAGATAGTCTGAGGTATTTTGCTACCTGTGTAGGTTGTGAAGCACAAGTTGGAAAGGCAGATACAGCTTGGATAAGTATTACCATTCAAGATTGTGACACTTTGCCTTGCATTAAGCCTAATTTGAACGTGGATATTTTTGATTTACAAAATTGTGATGGTGCAGAAATAAATGGTGATGTATCGATTAATGACGGTATGCCATTTGGCTGCGATTCACTCGTTTTCGGATTGATTGGAGCAAGCGCAAACAGCTTTAGGGATATCAATTTTAATAATGATGGAAGTTTTAATTATAGCTTAACAGACTCTTCTTTTGTAGGAATAGACTCTATTTCTTACTATGCTTATTGTTACACTTGCGAAGGCGAAGAAAGTGCATATGATACCACATCGGTTATCTTTAATATAGAACCTTGCGTTTGTCCAATACCGCAATTAGGTGATGATAGATTTGTAAGAGACAACTGCGAGCCTGAATTTACTTTTGACCTGACCATCAATGATATTAACCCGTCCAATTGCGATAGTATTATATACGAAATCGTAGATTATGATGCAATAAACGGTTCTGCCACTATAAATAGCAATGGCACACTAGACTATAGCCTTAATGACCCAAACTTTGTGGGAACAGACACCTTGTTTTATGCAGCATCTTGCCTATCGTGCACTGAAAACATACAAGATACAGCCAGCGTCATTATTGAAATACTTCCTTGTTGCTCAGGGTCTCCCCTTTTAGAAGGTGACATTTACAACATGAAATGCCAAACAGTACTAGAGGGCGATATCTCTATAAATGACAATAAAACTGATGACTGTAGCAACATCATTTATCAAGAGCAATTGATCATAAGACCAAAGGCTGGAGAGTTTACAATTACCTCTGAAGGCTCCTTCACGTATACTTTGTTCGATTCTTTATTCGTAGGTGCTGATACCGTAGTGTACAATGCCGTATGCGAATCTTGTGAAAATACACCTTCTGCATTTGTACAAGACACCGTTATTATTAATGTAGAACCTTGTGAAACGTATTGCCCACCTTTGGTAGCTAACGATAATGCCTATACTTTGAATGATTGCAGTAATAGCAGCATAACCGGCAACTTCTCAGCAAATGACGTAATTCCTGCATCTTGTAACACAGTCACTTATGAGGTTTTCACACAACCTTTAAAAGGTACAATCCAACTTAATACAGATGGTTCTTTTAATTATTCTCCCACATCACTCTTGAGCAATACTAAAGATACTATGCAATATGTAGTAACATGTGTAAGTGAGACTTGTGGTACAACATCAGATACGGCACAGGTAATTTTTGAATCGAACTGCTGTGAGGCAATTTGCGATGTACCCGAGGCTAATGATGATATGATAAGCATCAATGGATGCGTAAGTACAACGGTAGATTTCTCGGCCATAGAAAACGATGTGGTAGATATTGATTGCGAAAACACCACCTTCGAAATAGTGGGAGGAAATACCACAACACTAGGAGCAACTGTAAATATAGATGAACAAGGAACCATCATATATCAGTCGCCGGATGGTTTAGAAAACTCAACTACAGATGAATTTGAATACAGCATTTGCAACGACTGTGGCATCTGCGATACTGCAACGGTTTCAGTAGAAATTGATGTACTCGAGTTTAAGGTTTACGAGCTCGTTACGCCAAATAATGACCAAAAGAATGATATTCTGTGGATTGATGGCATAGAGTGTTATCCAGACAACACGGTAAAAATATTTAACCGATGGGGTAACCTAGTTTTCGAAATCAATGGATATGAAAACAATCTCGAAAAAGGATGGTATGGTCAAGTTAATAAGAACAGTGGCATTGCTGTAGGCGAAACCGTACCCGATGGCACCTATCTCTGCATCGTAGATTTAGGAAATGGGGAGGAGACTTCCAAATATATTGAAGTTCGCGGTAGCAACTAAAACTAAAGCCAATCCAAAAAAAACAAACACATTGAAGCTATGAAGTATTTAAAATTAATATTCTTAACAGCATTGTGCTTGCTCAGCTATGTTGCAACAGCACAACAAGATCCCATGTATACCCAATACATGTTTAACGGTTTGGCTATCAATCCCGGTTTTACAGGTGCACATGAATCTATTTCACTAACTGCTGGCACAAGAATACAATGGACTGGAACAGACAGTGAAAAACCGGTTACTCATACATTTTCTATACATTCTCCATTAGCTAATGATAGAGTAGCTATTGGAGCAAATGTGGTTGCCGATCAAATAGGAGCTACCAACAGGAACATGTTCATGTTTTCTGGAGCCTACCGAATCCCTGTCGGTTTGGGCAAACTATCTTTTGGTATGTCAGGCGGGATCATGACATTTAATTCTGAGCCTGTGGATGCTAGAGATGCCGGAGACCCTTTGAACCAGGATATCGGTACGATTACAAGACCTGAAATAGGTGCAGGAATCTTTTACCATTCAGATAGGTTTTTTATGGGATTTTCTATTCCAAGCCTTATGAATAATTCTTTTGATGACAATGACGCTACCATGCCTTACTTCAATTTTCAAAGGCATTATTTTGCTTATTCTGGATATGTTTTTAAACTTTCAGAAGATTTGCAGTTTAAACCAAATGTGCTTTTTAAATTTGTTGAAGGCGCCCCAATGCAATTAGACCTTAATGCAAATTTCTTATTTTATGAAAAATTTGGAGTAGGTGCTTCTTATCGTTCGCTAGATGCATTTAGCATCATTGCAGAGTTACAATTGCCAAAACCTTTCCTTAGAATCGGATACTCCTACGATTTGGCGCATACTAATCTTTTCTCACAGCAGTACGGTACACATGAAATTGTACTGAACTATCGCTTCGGAATCAAAAAGAACATCTTACTAACTCCAAGGTATTTCTAAAATCCAATCTTACTAATACTATGAGACTAATCTCAGCCATATTCATTATAAACTTGTTCACAGTAGCTTTTTCTTTAGCCCAAAACAATGACCAAGCATCCCTACTAGAAAGAGCTCGCGTCTTAAAAGATGAGGCCAAATTGAGGGAGGCCATCAATGTAGTTGAAAAGATGTCTTTAAAGGGCGAGCTAGAAAATGAGATACGGGAACTAACAGGAGAACTATATGTACTATATGCACAAAAACTGGTACAAAGCAAAGAAAAATCTGAGTACGATTTAGCTATTAAGTACATTAAAAAATATAAGAAACTTTTTAAAAAATCTTCAGACCCTATCTCTCTAGAAAAAGAATCAGCGCTTTATTCCCAAATTGCCGGAGCTCTTTTTTATAATGCCAAAGACTACCAATCGGCTGCCCGTATTTATAAAAAAACAATAAAAAAATATAGAAAGGCCGATTTAGAAAGCAGCGAGAAGTCTTTAGAGGCTTATAAAAAGCTAGCTCAGTGCTACTTAGAGCTAGGAAATTTTTCTGCAGCCAGAAAAAAATACCGCAGCGCCTATGGATACGGGACGGATTTAAAAGAAACTGCCGATAAGCTGTACTGTGATAGAAATTTTTCTGAAGCAGCACGGTTGTACAGACTCAACAAGCACTACTCTAAACTTCAAGATAAAAAAGGGTTTGATATACAAATAGCTAGATCCTATTTCAGGGCCAACAACAACCAAAAAGCGCTTGAATGGTATTCAAGATTTTTAAGTGAAAGAGACATTGCATCATTAGAAGATAAGGTAGAAATAGCCGCATTTAAAGAAAAGTGTGAAGACGCCAATGCTTCTCCCTATTATTATCTTGCAGAGAATTACGAGATACAAGACCTTGATGTTTATAACTATGCACAAGCATTACTAAACGAAAGTGGCAAGTACCTAAGTGCAAAAGATCTTTTCGAAAAGTTTACTTTCATTATGGAAGAAGATCCTAATAGAGATACTGAAGGTTTTCTAGAGGACCAAACCATAATTACTAGAAAGCTTTCTACTCCAGGCATCAATTCTGACTTTAGTTCTGAGTTTAGCCCAACATTTTATAAGGCAGATTCTATAGTTTTTGTCTCTGATAGAAATATTGATGGGGACAAAGTAAAGACATTGAACGGTGAACAAAGATCTACTTTAGATTTATATTATACCAGTCTAGATTCTGCAGATTATTTTGGCTTTGACCCAGAAAACAAAATCATAAGCGGTTCTGATACTGTAAATCACCAAATCGCCAAGTTTATCAGTTACCAAAGAGCTAAAAAATACAATGAGGGCCCCTTGGTATTTCTCCCCGGAACATGGGATAAATTCATCTTTACGGGCAACACATATCTCGAACTCAAAGGTATCGCCACAAAAAGTACCGATGAGATCAATACCCTGAAACTATTTTTAGCAGAAAAAGACTCAACAGATAATTGGCGGGTTAAAAAGTTAAATTTCACTGGAGATAAGGCATCATTGTTCAACAATGAAGATTATTCAGTTGGCCACCCTGCACTTACTTCTGATGGGAGCAAGATTTATTTCTCTTCAGACGCCCCCTACCCTGGCAGCTTTGGAAACTCTGATATTTTTGTAGCAGATTTCGATACAAAAAAGTTGGAAATAAGTAATGTAGAGAATTTAGGCAACAAAATAAATACAGAAGGTAATGAGGTATTTCCTTACTTACACGAAGATGACAAAAGAGCATTAACGCTTTATTTTTCTTCTAACAAACCTGAGGGTATTGGTGGCTTAGATATTTATAGAAGTAACTTGGTAGACAGTACGTGGCAAATACCTACCAATATGAAAAACGAGACTGACACACTAAATTCAATAAACTCACAAAAGGATGATTTCAGTTTTGTTTTAAACAAGGAAGGCAATTTCGGCTACTTCTCCTCTGATAGGGACTCCACCGACGATATCTTTATGTTCAGAACATTTAGGATAGAGGTAAACGTGTGCGAAAAGGCTTCACGCGATCCATTAGAAAATGCTAGTGTAGTACTTATTCCAGGAATCGGGAGAAGTTTAAGTGCACCTAAGACAGATGCA
>CAKZMZ010000214.1 GCA_937129345.1 uncultured Thalassovita sp.
GCTCAAATATTGTTGGTCTCTGGCATATTGCTCGTGGTATTTTTCCACGATACAGAAATGCCGATTTTGCAGAGAACAGGAGGCAGTGTTTTACCGTTGTTCTTCATTTTCACAGGCCTATTGGGCGATACACTTTCTTATGTAAGGCTTTTCGCGCTAGGTGTTTCCTCTTCGGTATTGGGTTTGGTAGTTAACCAAATTGGCATGCAAATGATGGGCGGCCTACTAGGCACCTTGTTCGCCATTCTTTTCTTAATATTCGGACACTCGCTTAACTTTTTGTTAGCGGCACTTGGCGCATTTGTACACCCACTTAGGCTCACCTTTGTAGAGTTCTATAACAATGTAGAATTTGAAGGAGGTGGTGTAGAATTTAAACCATTTAAAAAACCAGATAAAGCAGCGATGCAATAAATATCAATTGATCTATAAACATTTTTAAAATCATTCATCATTAACATAAATAACTATGGAAATTGCAAGTAACCTCCCGCTCATACTCGCCTTTATAGGTGTAGGATTATTAGTTGGCCTACCAGGTACGGCCAGCGCCATTGGAACGGCCAACAGTGCCATGACTACCATTGGTGCATTAAGAAAAAACCCTAATGCTTTTGGCTCTTATATTGTATTGAGTGCCCTACCAGGTACGCAAGGGCTATATGGCTTTGCAGGCTTCTTTATTTTGCAAGACTTGATCACATCTCAAATGACCTTATTGCAAGGAGCAGCCATACTCGGTGGTGGGCTTGCCTTGGGCATTGCAGGCCTTTTCTCGGGTATTTTTCAAGGTCGCGTTTGTGCCAATGGTATAGACAGCATAGGATCAGGTAACGATGTTTTTGGCAAAACACTGATTTTGGCCGTATTCCCAGAACTGTATGCCATTATCGCTTTTGCTGCATTGTTCTTGATAAGAGGCTTGATTTAAAATCAATAATTTCTACAGCTTTTTTATCTGAAAACACGTATAATAGACTAACAGGCGCAGTATATTTTTTAGCTCTTTTTTAATATCTAATCAAGAAAAATTAAACGAGCAAGC
The DNA here is from genome assembly GCA_937129345.1 of uncultured Thalassovita sp. Taxonomy (GTDB): domain Bacteria; phylum Bacteroidota; class Bacteroidia; order Cytophagales; family Flammeovirgaceae; genus Chondrinema. The sequence continues at coordinate 1,046 of CAKZMZ010000214.1, forward strand.
GCATAAGTATCCTTTAGAAATAAATTTTCAGATTATGAACAGTCCAGACAAAAACATCGTGAGCATAAGGCGTATTATTGTGGGTCTGGACCTTAGCTACATGGATGAGGTCTTGATCCGCTATGCCGCATTGGTTTGTAAAACCTTTCCTGTTGAAAGGGTTTACTTTATGCACGTAGCCCGAGACCTTGAGCTCCCTAAAGATATTAAAGAAAAATACCCGCATGTGCTGGCACCAGTAGATGAGGGCATACACAGAGATATCGAGCAAAAGCTAGATAAGCACTTCGATAAAAGTTTGCTAGTAGAAAAAGTGGTTGAGGTGAAAGACGGCAGCCCCATAGAAAAAATGATCAAATGGGCCAAGTACCGCGATGTTGATCTTATTTTGATGGGCAGGAAGAAAAGCCTAGAGGGTTCAGGTATAGTCTCGAGCAAGATTGCCTGCAAAGCATATTGCTCTGTATTGTTCGTTCCTGAAAATCCACCAGAAAAAATCAGTCGCATATTAATTCCTATAGACTTTTCTGAACACTCTTATTTAGCGATACAACATGGCTTAGATATCGCAGCTAGAAAAGAAGCTACTGTTGCATGTAGCCATGTCTACTCAGTACCTTTGGGTTATTACAAGACCGGTAAAGGCTACCAAGAATTTGCCGATATTATGCATGAACATAGCCATAAAGAATACAAGTTATTCTTGAAAAAATTAGGTATTAGCGACCATGATATTCCATGCCGAATGATTTTGAGCAAGCCCGAAAAAATGGCCAAGGAGACCTACGATTACGCGAGCAGCCACGATTTTGACTTTGTGGTTATCGGTTCTAAAGGTAGAACAGGTGCTTCTGCTATGTTAATGGGCAGTTTTGCTGAAAAATTTACTTACTTAAACCATCATGTACCTTTGTTAATTGCCAAAAACAAAGGCGAGACCATGGGATTTTTTGAGGCACTTACTAAGATATAAAAAAAATTCCCACAGCTTTCGGGCTGTGGGAATTTTTTTTAGACATATTCTTCGTCTTTCTTATCAATTGGCAATGATACACCCGGAGGCAAATCGAGGTTGGGGGTTTTCGGTAGCATTCCGCCGTTATCGTCGTCGTTGTTATCGTCTGTCTCTTTGATGTGAATCAGCACTTTAACTACCACAACTATGTTGATCAAAACGATGAACAAATAGTCGGGATGTTGATTAATAAAATCCAGCATGTTGGTACTTATGAATTAAAAAGTGAATAAATGATTAAAAGTCGGTAAATTATGCTGTTAGTATAAGGAAGTTGAAAAAATTTATATTGAAAAAACCGAATATGAATATACATAAAAAAACCTTTTTTTCAAAATTTAGTTAACACTGATTTTATATTTCTAGCAAAGCTCTATGTAAGATTTTATAACCAATTTAAATAAGGAACACATTATTAAAAACTACCATATCTGTACATAGGGCTTATGAAACTAGGCAGTAATTTTATCTATGTAGTTACCAATCCATCTTCTCTGAAATAAATGCAGTAAGCTCTGTAGCATTTTTTTGATGCTGCACTACATTTGGATGAAAATCACAGCCGAGTACTTCTGAAAATTGCTCGCTCAAACCGAAATAATAAATATTCTCCATACCTAAATCTTTCATTTTACCTATAGCTTCACTTATGTAAGATTTAGCTGTAGATCGCGCTTTCCTTCTTCTAGGATATTTATCTGTCATCATAGGGCTACCCAAACAAAATATCGTAGCCTCCGGATAGTACACATGGATTTTCTCCAAAAGATTAAAATAGCTCTCCACAAAATACGCCCGCTTTGGATTGCCTTTGGCAAAGTCGTTGGTTGCCAAATTGACTACCACCGCATGCGGCTGCCATTGCCCATGGTCCCAGCAGATACTGTCGTTTTGCGGGTACACAAAATCGTACATCTCCGTCATGGTATAGCGTATTGCATCGCTGTAATTTCGGTAAATGCCCATTCCCGAATATGCCACGGCCCTGTATTCAGCATCCAGGCTTCTTGAGGTAATGGCGCTGTAGGTCATGTAGCCGTTCTGCGTAAGTGAAGAATATTTACAACGAGCGCTATCTCCTTCGTTTCCATAGCCACAGGTAATAGAATTGCCTATAAATTCTATTCTTCGTGAGGGCGAGGCCTTATAAGGCAATAAACTCCTACCCGTATCTAAACGTAGTCCCAAAAACTCTGTGCTGCCTGTAGCCCCCTCTGTTCTTCTAAACAGCTTAAAGGTATGACTGGTATCTGCTAAGTTTTTAGCAATCGTATAGACCGTACTATCTGGCGAGGCACGCAGCAGTTGGGGGAATCCCCCATCTAAAAAAACATAAAAATAATTGGCCTGTGGCGCCCCGTACCCATCTTTTATGTATACATTGTCTTTGAGCAATATTTTACAGGAAGTCCCCTCAAACTTGGCATTGATTTCTGAGCCTGTCCATGCAAATTTTGCCATTGAGCTATCGGCATTAAAATGAAAGCGACCATTGTATTGCAAAAGTGTGTCTGAGGGTGGTACTAAAGTATAAGTGGACACCTTTTTTTCCTTACAAGCTGATAGAACTATTAAAAAAAATAGCAAGCTGTTGATCGGGCTAAGAGTTTGTAAAACTTTTCTGCTATTGATTACGGACGCAGAAAAAAAACAATCTATACTCCAAAAACCAGAGAAAATCTGTCTACCTAAAAGAAAAAAAATATTACTTTGAATAAACGTAAATCTTACGCTTCTATACTTACCTGCTAAAAAATCAATCATGTATTTGAGGTAAAAAATCCGTTAAATATTTTACAAAAAGTAGATTCTTACTTTTTTAATTCCATCACTAACTCAGTATTGTATTACCAAAAGAATAAACATTGGATATAAGCATAAAAAAAACATTACTACAACCTTTGAACGACCCACTCTTCAAAGAAAAAAAAATAGAGGTTTATTTAAAAAGAGATGACTTGATACATCCTACTGTATCGGGCAATAAATGGCGTAAACTAAAATACAACCTGCTCGAAGCGCAAAAACAAAAGCAAGACACTTTACTAAGCTTTGGAGGCGCTTATTCCAATCATATTTATGCCTTAGCAGCAGCGGGCAAGTTGTTCAATTTTAAAACCGTTGGCATTATAAGAGGGGAAAGGACCGAACCGCTAAATCCTGTACTTTCTTTTGCAAAAGAAAATGGCATGCGTCTGCATTACATTTCAAGATCGGCCTATAGAGACAAATACGATCCAGAACTGGTTGGGGAATTTAAAGAACGTTTTGGCCACTTTTACATGGTACCCGAGGGTGGTTCTAACGTTTTGGCCGTAAAAGGCTGCATAGAAGTTATAGAAGAAATAGACATCGATTTTGACCATATTTGTACTTCTTGCGGCACAGGTGGCACCTTGGCCGGCTTGGTTACTGGATTGATAGGGGAAAAAAAGGCGCTTGGCTTTTCTGCCTTAAAGGGTGGAGGCTTCTTAAAAGACGATGTTGACCAATTGATAAAAGGATATTGCGGCAAAACTTTTTCTAACTGGGACATATCTACAGAATATCATTTTGGAGGCTATGCCAAATCTAAGCCTGAGCTTTTACAGTTCATGAAATATTTTGAACGCACGCACAAGGTGCCTATAGAGTTTATCTATACCGGTAAAATGTTTTACGGTTTGTATGATCTTATCAAAAAAGATTTTTTTAAACCCGGCGAAACCATAGTTGCGCTGCATACAGGCGGCGTGAGGTAAGGAAGCAACAGTAGTAAGCAAAGAAATAACATAAAACTCAGGCCTTTTCCACATTTATGGAAAAGGCCTTTTCTAATTTTACGTGCACTTTATAAATACGCAGCATTCGCAGCACTAAACTAATGCACGGTGATTTTATGCGTGCAACCAAAGGTTTTTGCTGCCTCTAAAGTCTGATTGCCTTCCTTTACGAAAAAATCGTCTTGCCCACCTAGGTTGTCGGCAATACCAAACCATGGCTCTATACAAACATAGGGCGATTGCCTATTTTTAGACCAAATACCTAAATAAGGAAAGTCTGTAAAATCAAAAGTAAGCACTGCAGCATCCTCACCATTTACCAAGGCCACTTTTGAAGACTGTAAATCTTTAAAGATCAGTGCATCATCATCAAACAAATTGTCTGTGATTTTAAGGTCTGTGGTGCCATCAAAAACTACTTTGGTATTTCCTTCAAATACGCCGTTATTATTCAAAAGATGGCTTTCTGCACTTTCGGGCTTTTCAAAGCGTAAGGTGTAATCCGAACGTTTTTCGCCTTCTAACAAAGGGCAATTAAAAGCAGGGTGTCCACCTAAGGCAAATGAGATGGTTTCACCGGCATGGTTCTCTATTTCATAAATAACCTGTAAAGTATTGAAATTTAATCTGTAGATGATATTTACTGCAAATTCAAAAGGATACAATTGTTTGTCCTCTTCGGCGCTCTCGTACCTAAGTTTTAAAAAATCAGCACCTTCATCAGTTAATTTAAAGAGCCTATCCCGCACAAAGCCATGTTGTCCCATTTCGTAAATCTCGCCCTTTACATTGTACTTGCCCTTGTGCAGTTTGCCAATTATCGGGAAAAGTATGCAAGAGTGCCGCCCCCAAAAAGTTGGATCGGCCTGCCACATATATTCTTTGCCAGTTTCCTTTTTTACAATGCTCGCCAGTTCTGCCCCTTTCTGCTTTATCCCGACTTTCAAAACCGCATTTTCTAAGATGTATCTTTCCATTTTACCTTTTATCAAAAATTATTTTGGGTACTTGCTCTTAATTACCAATTTGTAGCAATAAAGTAAATTGAATGATGAAGCACAACACAAAAAGTATATTTTTACCCCTCCTATTATCTCTTTTGTTTCTTTCAAGCTGGAAGATCCAAAACCCGCCTAAGGAGCAAAAAGCTGTAAAGGCTTGTATAGAACAGCTCTTCAACGGCATGCGCGCAGGCGACAGCAGCATAGTAAGCGCAGTAATGCATCCAAAAATTCGCATGCAAACCGTGCTTGTAAGAGAGGGCAAAACCATTTTGCAAGAAGGCAGCGCAGAAAAGTTCTTAAAGGCAGTAGGCACACCACACGATATGGTATGGGACGAGCGCATTTTTAGCTACGAAATTAAAGTAGATGGTGCCATGGCCACAGCATGGACCGAATATGCCTTTTACGCTGGCGAGGCCTTT
>CAKZMZ010000215.1 GCA_937129345.1 uncultured Thalassovita sp.
TGATCAAGGTATTGGTTATCTGGCCAACAAGCTAAAAGGTAGAGAAAGTCTTTTAATTATTTTAGTCACATCACTGATTGCTATTGGTGGCACCACCTTTGGTATGCAAGAGGAAACCCTGGCCTTCTATCCGATTTTAGTGCCAGTTTTTCTGGCTGCAGGCTATGATTTAATTGTTCCGGTAGCAGTAATTTATATCGGCTCTTGTGTGGGTATAATGGGTGGTACAATTAACCCTTTCGGAACTATCATTGCATCAGATGCTGCAGGGGTAAACTGGACTATTGGATTTTATAGCAGACTAGCCATGCTCATTTTTGGCGCTGCTGCCGGCATTACCTATGTCGTTAGGTATGCCAATCGTGTTAAGAAAGATCCTGCCAAATCTCTTTTGCATGGTTTAAATATAAAAAGCCCTTTCTCAAAAGTGGATGAAGAGAAGCAGGTGGAAAAACTAAGCTTAGCGACTAAGGCTCTACTAACACTTTTTGGATCTACATTTCTGATTATGATTTATGGGGTTTCAGTACTAGGGTGGTGGTTTCAGGAAATGACAGCTTTATTTCTAGTAGCGGCTATACTTATGGGTCTACTTCAAAGAGTAGGTGAAAGAAATTTTATCAAAGATTTTATCTCAGGTGCGGAAGACTTGCTTGGTGTATCACTCATTATCGGTATTGCCAGAGGCGTTACTGTGGTGCTGAATGAAGGGCAAGTTTCTGATACGATTCTTTTTTATGCGGCCAATACCGTTGAAGGCATGTCAGGCGTAGTGTTTTTGCCAGCGTTAATGGCAGTTTTTTTCTTTATGACCCTTTTTATATCTTCTTCTTCGGGAATGGCGGTGGTTACAATGCCGATTATGAGTTCATTAGCTCAGGTAATAGGCGTACCTCCCGAAGAGATTGTTAATGCCTATTTGTTTGGGTTTGGTTTAATGAATTTCATTACTCCAACCGGATTAATATTGCCATCGCTGGCTATGGTCAATGTTGATTACAACTCCTGGCTGAAATTTATGTGGCCGCTTATGATCATTTTGGCATTAATTGCCATTGTCATTCTGTGGCTGGGCTTGTGGATGTAGGGGCCTTAGTTAGACTTATATTCTTTTCTTACGGATAAAATTATTGCTAAGCCAAAAATGAGTAGACCCAAGCCAAAATACACCCAGGTTGGTATTGCCAGTCCGTCTTTATCTTCCACTTCACCTACTGTTGATACCTCGGCTGTATCTACATTGGCAATTCTACTAATCGCTCCATCGCTATCTTTTTTGATTAACCTTGGGCCAGTATTTCGTTTATTGAAACCAGCTTCCAAAATATAGGCTTCACCCTTATGAAAAGCAACATTCATTGGACTCCAAAAAATAGACGACTGGTAGAAAACAGAATGCTCACCTAAACTATTAATTTTAATAATGCGGCATCCGGCATTCTCACTAATGTAAATATTGTCTTGACCATCTTTTGCTATGCCTATCATAAATTGAAGATGTGGTTCCTTAAATAATGGATAACGAGGATCAGCCGGCATAATATCCGTTGTAAATAACGTGAGTTGACCCCGTCTGCCAAACCTGTAAAGCGAACCGTTCTTAAATTTGCTGTCAGCAATCCAGAGTATCCCATCATTATCCATGAGTATATTCTTTACGTTTTCAAACTTGTGCCTTGCAGCCAGCCGTGCTTTTCCATTGCTGTACTCATAGAGCTGATTGTTTTGAATGAAGAATATTTCTTGATTTGGGCCAATGGCAATATTGGTTCCATTGAAGACATCAATATCCTCAGTTACAATGAGCGTATCTATTTTTTGATTAGGTTCAATTTTTATAAGCGTATGCCTGCCTTCTCCTTCGATTTCACCTTCTATCCATAGATTTTCGGCCAACCATAGGTTGTTTTCATCATCCATATGTAAATCATGCGCATGGAAATTTGTGAGTATGGCGATAAGTTCTCCTTCTGTATTTATTTTCCAAAGGGTGCCATCATTATGCATTACATCCACAAAGTAAATTTCCCCTTTAGTATTTACAGCAAGACCCCAGGAAGGATGTCCCTGTGATGTTACACTGCATAACAAAAAGAAATATAGTAATAGCGACCTCATTG
>CAKZMZ010000216.1 GCA_937129345.1 uncultured Thalassovita sp.
CGTCATGGTATGTTTTCCGCCTTGTACTTTCCCGTTTTTAGTAAGTCTAATTTCTTTAGTCTCTGTGCCATTATCGCCAGCAAAAATAATAACAGTATTGTTGGCTATACCTAGGCTATCTACAGCCGCTAGCAAAATGCCCACTTGTTTGTCCATGTAAGCAATCATATTGTCTAAACCGGCCTGTCTGTTCAGCTTTTTATCATCGGGAGTTTGGATGATTGGCCAATGGGGCAGCATCATGTTATGTTGTATGGCGAATGGTTTTCCTGCTTTTGTGGCTTCTCCTATTTGCTCGATTACATAATCGGTGAGCACGTCGGATCCGAACAAACTGTCTGCATCGTTTCTTATAGCACCATCTTCATTAAGTACAGGCTGCCAGTATCGGGTGGTTTTTTCATTGTCTTTCCAAATTTGCCATACACACCAAGAATCGAAACCACCTTGCTTGCAATGATCAGGGTGGTACTCTAAAGCGGCCAATTGCCATTTACCAGTTACTGAGGTAAGGTAGCCGTTGTCCCTAAGCATTTGAGCATAGGTAGGGAATTTTGTAAAATCGATATATTCTTTGGTGCCGAGATGCACAGGCAGTACACCAGTGTATTGGTGGTTGGTAGGATATCTCCCCGTGTAAATACTCATTCTGCTTGGTGTGCACACTGGGCTTGTATAGGCCCTCATAAACTGTACGCCTTTTCTTGCCAGTTGGTCTATGTTGGGTGTGTAAGTGTCGATGCCATCGTAGCTGCCTAGCTTTTCATATCCCAGATCATCTGCTATGATCAACAAAATATTGGGCGGCTTTTTATTCTCAAGTTTTTTTTGTGTTGCTGAGTTGCAAGCAATCAATAAAACAAGGCATAAGTAGGGAAAAGTGTATTTCCACTTCATTGTTAGGTATTCAATTTATAATTACTTATCGATGGTTTAGGAGGCGAGTACAGTCTTTTTTACAGAAGATTGCCTCACTTTTACTTCTGTTTTCAGTGTTTTTTTCTGGTGCTGGTAAGGTGCTTCATTGTCCTCATTGATGTAGTGGATCTCATCGATGAGAAGTCTGGCGGCCAAGTTACCCATTTCGAAGCCGGGCTGAGCTACTGTAGTAAGGGCGGGTTCTACTACAGCGGCCATGGCCCAATCGCTATAACCAACCACGGCTACATCATTAGGTATGCTCAACCCAGCCTCTTTGATTGCCACCATGGCACCTATGGCTACCAAATCTGTAACTGCAAAAATGGCATCGGGCCTATCGGGCAAGGCAATAAGCTCTTTGGTAAAGTTGTAGCCCTCTTCTTGGGTTACAAGATGGCAACCTTTTATATACGCTTTTTCTTCAGCTAAACCATAGGTTTTTAGTGCTGCCTTGTATCCATTTAAGCGGTTTTGACTGGTAATTGGGTTGAGTGGCCCATGTATATGTGCAATTTTACGATAGCCATTTTCTAAAAGATGGGTAACCACATTGTATGCGCCTTCGTAATCGTCGATAACTACCATGCTGTGGTTTTCTAAACTGTAGCAAACCTTATCAAAAGATACGACAGGTACACCATAATTACGCACCTCTTCAAGATGTGTATAATCTTTGGTTTCATTGGCCAGGGAAATCAATATGCCATCTACGCGGCTCGAGAAAAGTGCCTCCACATCTTCTACTTCCTTCTCAAACATCTCCATAGACTGGCAAAGCATAACTCGGTAGCCTGCTTTATAGGCATATTCCATAATGCCACTGATTACAGAAGAAAAAAAGTGATGTACGATCTCAGGAATGATAACACCTATGATCTTAGATTCTTTTTTTCTGAGGCCTTGGGCAATGGTATTGGGCCTGTAGTGTAGTGCACTAGCCAGTTTTTTTACCTTCTCCCTGGTTTCTTGGCTAATATCTGGATGATCTTTTAACGCCCTAGATACCGTAGCGGGCGATACATTTAACTCTTTCGCAATATCCGCCAAGGTGATTTGCTTAGGTTTCATTCGATTGTTGTTTGGTCAATAATTTACTTCCTTAATTTAGTTATTTTCTGAGACAATGCAATGATAAAAGTATGTAGCTACATGTAATTTTATCTGTATTTCAACGCTTCGAGCTTTTATGGTGCGAAATAGAGATTATTTCCAGAAATTAAAAAATCAAAAATCTATTTTTTATAGAAAAGATTTTGAAGATGAGAGGAAAATTGTTTAACTGGCTGTGCAAGTTTTGCGAGCTCGAACGTATTAACCTAGAATTGGTAATCCGTCTTTAATCTATCGTATTACAATCACGGATTATACGGGTAGGTAGTTTAAATTTCGGAAACCTCAAACAGCACATACTAAAATTATTTAAGGTTCAATCCTTACACACTTATCCCGTGTAAACTCTATTTACGTAGTGGTTTTGGAGTTTTCATCAATCCTATTAAGATAATTAGATAGATGAGTACTTTTG
>CAKZMZ010000217.1 GCA_937129345.1 uncultured Thalassovita sp.
ATATAAAAATACTAAGTACAGAAGCAAAAAAACTGACGCGTATAGTGAGTTTTGGTCTTAAGCCAGATTGAAACCTTGAAATGAATGCTGAAATTAATAAGAGTAGGGGTGGGGTTAGAATTAGCAGCGAGAGTAAATCTTCTATTATCATTTTAAAGGGTTTAGTTAGTTGAAAAACAATTTTTGATGTATGTACTACTTTGATAGTGGCAAAGTAAAAGAAATCATTTCATAAATTTTTATATATATTTAATATGAAAACCATAAACAAAATTTATGAATTACACTATCAATCAACTGAGGGTCTTTCTTAAAGTGGTGGAAACCAGCAGTATAACAAAGGCATCGGAAGCGCTTTACATGACCCAGCCAGCGGTTTCTATACAGCTAAGAAATTTTCAAGATCAGTTTTCGGTACCGCTAACAGAAGTAATAGGCAGGCAACTATATGTTACAGATTTTGGTAGAGAAGTGGCTGCTATGGCAGAAAAGGTGATGGAAGAACTTCATGCCCTGCAATACAAGACCAAAGATTATGAAGGTATTCTCACCGGAAGATTAAAAATTTCTTCGGCCTCTACAGGTAAGTATGTAATTCCTTTTTTCCTCACAGATTTTTTAGAAAAGCATGCTGGCATAGATTTGTTGTTGGATGTAACCAATAAAACCAAAGTGGTAGAAAGCTTAAAGCTGAATGAAATTGATTTTGCCTTGGTTTCGGTACTGCCAGAAAACCTTGAGTTTGAAGAGGAAAAGCTAATTGAGAACAGGCTCTATTTAGTAGGTAACCAGCCTGATGCTTTAAACGATAAGCCCCTGATTTACAGAGAGCTAGGTTCCGCCACTAGGCAAGAAATGGAAAGCTATTTTAAGGCCCATGAAGGTAGTACTAGAAAGAAACTGGAACTCACCTCCAATGAAGCTGTTAAGCAGGCGGTTATTGCAGGTTTGGGACAATCTATTATTCCACTAATAGGCATTAAAAATGAATTATTGAGTGGGGAAATGCATATCTTACCTGCCAAAGATTTACCTGTAAAAACAGAATGGCGATTGATTTGGCTGAAAGGCAAAAAGCTTTCGCCGGTGGCAAAAGCTTATTTGTCTTTTTTACGAGAAAAGAAAGCAGCGATTCTTGAAAAGCACTTTAAGTGGTATCAATATTATGCTTAAATATTTACTTATACCTTCACAATTCAATTTCTTGTGTTGCCATTATTGCTCTAGAAGAAGCCCCAATTTTTACCTTGTAAGTACCGGGCTCCAAACTCCATTTTGAGGCAGCTTCATCCCAATAGCTTAATTCGTGTGCGGGAATTTGCAGTGTAACGTCTGCTAGCTCATTTGGCTGTAAGCTTTTGGTTTTTGCATAGGCCTTTAGTTCTTGTGTTGCCCTCTCGATTTTAGAGTTTTGCTTTGCCACATAAACTTGTACTACCTCCTTGCCAGCAGTTTCTCCTATGTTCTTTACACTGAGCGATACATTTATAGTATCGTTCAACACATCCACTTTTACATCCTCATATCCAAAGTTTGTATAAGAAAGCCCATACCCAAAGGGGTAAGAGACTTCTATGCCTTTTGTATCAAAATGCCTGTAACCTACAAAAATACCTTCTTCATATACAGTAAAATCTTCGTTGCGGACTTTTTGATCTTCTGGTTTTTCTTCTTGTTTAAACATAAAAGAAAGGATATCGAAAGGGACTCCTTTTAAAGGGAAATTTGCATTACTTGCATGGTCATCAAGGTTTATGGGCAATGTCATGGGTAATTTGCCACTTGGGGTTACTTTACCACTTAAAATATCGGCTACAGAATTGCCTCCTTCCTGTCCGCCTTGCCAAGCCAGTAAAATGGCATCGGGCTGTGTTTTCCAAGAGTTGGTTTCAACCACGCCACTTACATTGAGTACTACAATAACTTTTTTATTGGCATTTTGGAAGACCTCACAAGTGCGTGCAATCATTTGTTTTTCTTTTTCTGTAAAAAGGAAATCATCCTTTTCAACCCGATCGCTGCCTTCGCCAGCATTCCTGCCTATGGTGATAATGGCCACATCGCTTGTGCTAGCCATTTCTTGCAGTTGTTCATCTGAGTAGTCTAGTTCTGGTGGGTCCATAGATTCAAATAAAGCATTGAAACCTTCTGGCTTTTTAAACCCTTCAGAATTTGCTGCTTTATGCGCTTCGTAAATCTGTCTTGAACTTTCGTTGATCTTAAACCCTACATTGGTAAGCCCTTCTTCTAAAGATACCGTGTAAGCGGCATTAACAAGTCCTGAACCCGTACCTCCTGCAATAAAATTAAATGAAGTTACGCCTAGCAAAGCTACGTTTTCAACATTTTTTAGTGGAAGTGTTTGGGGCTTGTTTTTAAGCAGTACCATGCCTTCGGTAGCAGACTCTCTGGTTATTTTTGCGTGTTTATCCAAATCTGGCTCATTGCTGTAAACGTAGCCTTCCATCTTTTTAGACTCAATAATCAAATGTAAGATTCTTTTAACCGATGTATTAATGACCTCGATAGGTAGTTCGCCATTTTCATGGGCTTCTATTAGTGCATCCCATTGCTTTTTGGTGCCGGGTTCTAATAAATCATTTCCTGCTGCAATCATTGCAGGAGCGTTTTGTCCTCCAAACCAATCAGACATTACTACACCCTCAAACCCCCATTCATCTCTTAAGATATCGGTTAGATAGTATTTGCTTTCTGCTACATAAGTACCATTTACTTTGTTATACGCCGACATGATCGTCCATGGTTGGGCTTCTTTTACGATAATTTCAAAACCTTTTAAGTAAATTTCTCTCATGGCCCTTTCTGAGACGAGCGCATCGTTGTAGTTTCTATTGGTTTCTTGGTTATTGGCCACATAATGCTTTACTGAGGTGCCTACTCCGTTAGACTCAATACCATTGACCATGGCCGCTCCAATGGTACCACTCAAGAGTGGATCTTCAGAATAATATTCAAAGTTTCTGCCGCATAAGGGATGTCTATGCAAGTTGGCGCCTGGCCCTAGCATTACATCAATACCATATTCCTTTGCCTCACTGCCCATGGCATTACCCACAGAGTTTACTAGGTCGGTATTCCAAGTAGAGGCCAACAAGGTAGCTATTGGAAAAGCTGTGCAATAATAGGTCCTGGTTTCGCCTTCTCTTGTTGGTTCAATCCTAACCCCGGCAGGGCCATCAGACAAGTAAATGGTAGGTAGGCCCAACCTTGGTGTTGCCACGATGGTGCCTGCAGTTCCGGGTATTTCGCCGGCTTCTCCCATAGCCGAGGCAATTCCAGATCCCTTTAGCAAGTGTATTTTCTCTTCGAGCTTCATTTGCGATAGTGCATCTTCGACACGTGCTTGAGTAGATGCTCTCGCATCTTCGTAAACATCTAATTTGCCGTTAGCATTGCGGTCTAAAAAAGTGTACCCGTCTACTGTTAATTCCTTAAAGTTCTTTTTTTCTGCATAATCTTCTTCAAAAGAAAAGAAAGTAGATTTTAAATACATCCATCCGGAGATGCCTCCTACAATAGCTAGGGCTACAATTGAGCCCAAAATAATGAGGGTGGTTTTGAGAAATTTGTTCATATTTAAATATTTGTGGCGTTTTGACACAAAAGTAATAAAAAAATATTTGTGGCGAAATGACACAAATCATTATTTTTGTTAAATGGATATTCAAAAGTTCCTATCGGAAGGGAAAAGTCATTTTCTGTCCAACCTTAGTATAGACCATGTAATTATCGGTTACGAGCATAAAAAGCTAAAGTGTTTACTTTTAGAAGTAGGTGAGAAATGGCTTTTGCCGGGCGGTTTTGTAAAAAGAAATGAGGCCGTTGATTATGCCGTTGCCAGAATTTTGAAAGATAGGACTCGATTAGAGAATGCCCATACTCAATTTTTATCTGTTTTTGGAGAAGAAGGCCGGCAGTTTTCGGCCCAATGGAAGCAACTATTAGAAAGGTTTGGCCTATTGTGGAAGGAAGATTATTGGATCAATGCACGCTTTGTTACCTTGGCGTATTATTCTTTGGTTAATATTAGAGAAGTTCATCCTCAGCCTGGTTTTGAGTACGGATCTGTATCTTGGTTTGATTTTGACGATTTACCCGATATGTGGATGGATCATAAGCAAATAGTTATGCGCGCTCGCCTTAGGCTTAAAGAAGATATTTCTGTTCATCAGGTATCTTACAACTTACTTCCGGATCGCTTTACCATGCCAGAATTGCATCAACTGCATCAGACAATACTCGGCGAGAAAATAGACAGGAGCCGTTTTCAAAAGAAAATGCTTGCCACAGGTATTTTTGAAAGGTTGCCTAAACTGCAAAAAGAAGCCCCGGGAAGAAATCCTTTTCAGTATCGGGTACGGATTTAGTCTATTTTATTTAACATAATATATATTATATGTGCTTTTAAAAAATAGTAGGGGACAGCTTATTAAATACGCTTTTTACAAGCATCTAAATCCATTATTATGATACAAAATCCTCTTACATTTACCTTATTCAATGGATTTAACAACTTCTTTTAAACGAGTATTAGTGCCATCGCGCAGATGGGACAAACGTTTTTCAAATCCTAGATTCAAGCCAAGATACCGACCTCCTAAACCAAAGTTCCCAGGACCGAAGGGAAAACTTAGATAAATGAAAATAGGTTACGTGCAACCCTGCCCATCTGGTGAAGATTGGGGTAACAAAGTCAAGGGGCGGGATATCTCCCATCCTGCACAAGCCGAAGGCGCGGAAGGTTGGGGAAACCCCTTGACCGCGTGAGGTCGAAGCCCTTAGCAATCATGTCACTTTTCTTTAAATATTAAGTTATTGTTGTAATTGGTGCGATTTTAGTGTAATATTACACCATATAGTGATTATTTTAAAAGGTTCAACCATGACAAGACAAAGTATTTCATTTACAGAGCCAAATGATAAATGGCTCAAAGCACAGATAGATAGTCAAGAGTATTCGAGCAAAAGCGAAGTTATCAATGACCTGATACGTAAGGCTAGGGAAAAAGAACGGGAAATAGAGTTAATACGGGCAAAGCTTATCCAAGCAGAGCAAGGGGGCTTTACCGAAATGAACAGCACAGACATACTCAAACAATCCAAGGTAGCATTAAGAGAAAATGGCGAACTATAGGCTGAGTGAAGCTGCTAAGGATGACCTTATAAGAATCCACCAGTACGGCGTAAGAAGTTTCGGGGAAGCTCAGGCAGATAGATATTTCCATGCATTCTTTGAGCAATTTGATGCTATTGCAGCCAATCCATACTTATACCAGTCTGTTGATTACATCAGGCAAGGATATAGGCGTTGTGTATGCGGTGTGGATAGTATCTATTATCGCATTATAGATAATACTGTTGAGGTAATGCGGATTATTGGCAAACAAGATATAGACGAGCAACTATAAAAAGCTTCATAAAATCAGGAAAATATACTCATCAATATAGCCCCTTTCATGTCACTAATATACTGAATGGTATCCAAACAACCAGTAGGTTTTCATGATACACTTTTCAGTGCCACTGGGTATCCGGTAAAATGTCCTGGAAAGCCCCATCGAGGTCCATTAGGGTAGCACCCTTTTTTTGATACAGTTCTTCAAGGAAACCATCGGTCTCTTTTTTATCGAATCTTTCGGGGTTGAAGAAACGGTGCATCCATAGGAATTCGTCGTACCCCAGTTGTCCTTCCTCTATCCGTCCGGTCTTTTCGTCCTTTTCGATAAGGATAGACCTGAGCGCCCTCAAAAGGTCAAACTGCAGCATGGAGACTCCCTCTAGAAATCCGGGATACGCAAGAGGGCCACCCGCATCCTCGGGTGGACAGGCACGTTTCCCGTCTAGACATACGGGATATCCAAAGGTACTGTCCTCAGGGAGTATGTCCTCGACACGTATCTGGTGTTCCCAACAATCTCCAAAATCGTATTCGTAGATGAACTTTCGGTTTTTCCGTAGTTTGAGATCGGCAAGGCACACTTCCATAGGGTCGTCCAAAAATGACATGCCACCATGATGAGATACACCATAGTCCCTGCCATTTATCTTGAAACAGTTCAGATGATCATCGGTCCAGCCCATTACCAATTGAAGAATATAATGGAGTTCCGCTATGGTAGTATCGCCCTTGACGAGGATACGTCTCCATATCAGGGGTCGCCCTGACTGGGAGAGATGTGCAGGAGGTGTATCTTCAATTGATATATCCTGTTCTTGTTGGCTTCTACGCTGCTTTTGGGCATACCTTGGCTTTTCCCACTAAGCTAAAAAAATTTCAAGTAACAAAGAACCGTTCCGGTTAGACTCAAATACCCCACGGATTTTTATGCTTCCTTCAAGTTGGGGGTAGTTGCATAGATGGTACTAATGTCGCTTATTAACAATGTATAGAATTAGTTAAAGTACTGTATTTTAACTTGTTAATCTCTATTTAGCATGTCCAATTTTATTCGTTCTTTTTAAATAAAAATACTGGACCACAAAACCAAATTAAGAAATATACTATAACACTGTGTATTAATCCTTAAAATAT
>CAKZMZ010000218.1 GCA_937129345.1 uncultured Thalassovita sp.
AAATGCCTTGGTAGAATATTTAGCCGATGCCAATGCAGATTTGTTTGATACGCCCGTGATTGGTTTAGAAATTTATCGGTCTAAAGATGCTGGAAACACTTGGGAGAAAATGAATGAGCAGTACATTGATGGAGTGTACTACTCATACGGCTATTATTTTGGGCAAGTGAGGGTTTCTCCTAAAAACCCGAATGAGCTTTACACTTTTGGCGTGCCGGTAATAAAATCAGAAGACTCTGGTAAAACTTGGAAATCTATAAACGGTGGCAATGTGCATGTAGATCACCATGCTTTATGGGTAAATCCCAATAGAGAAGGACATTTGATTTTAGGAAACGACGGTGGGGTGAACATATCTTATGATGACGGTGAGACTTGGTTTAAATGTAATTCTTTACCTGTAGGGCAATTTTATGCTATAAATGTAGACATGGCCAAGCCTTATAATGTTTATGGTGGTCTTCAAGACAACGGTGTTTGGTATGGCGCATACAATACAGAAATAAATGACGACTGGCAAATGGAAGGTGCCTATCCCTACAAAGAATTACTCGGTGGAGACGGAATGCAGGTGCAAATAGATACTAGAGACAATAATACCATTTATACAGGCTTTCAGTTTGGGTATTACTTTAGGGTCGACAAAACAACAGGAAGAAGAAAATTGATCCAGCCAAAACATGAATTGGGCGAAAGGCCTCTTCGCTTTAATTGGCAAACGCCCATTCATTTATCAATTCATAATCAAGATATACTTTACTTGGGTTCCAATAAATTCCATCGCTCTCTAAATAGAGGAGATGATTTTGTAGCTCTGTCTGGAGATTTGACAAAGGGTGGCAAAAAAGGGAATGTTCCTTATGGCACACTGACCGATATTAACGAATCTCCTTTAAAATTTGGGCTCATTTACGCAGGTACTGATGACGGGCTCATTCATATCTCTAAAGATGGAGGCTACAATTGGGAAAAAATTAGCCAAGGTCTACCTCCAGATATGTGGGTAAGTAGAGTTACCGCCTCTGCCTTTAAAGAGTCTAGGGTTTACGCTAGCCTTAATGGTTATCGTTTCGATAATTTTGAGCCTATGGTTTATGCTTCAGAAGATTATGGAAAAACTTGGAAGGCTATCGGTAAAAATTTGCCCAATGAACCTGTGAACGTAATTATTGAAGATACTGAAAATGAAAATATTTTGTACGTAGGAACAGACCATGGCTTATACATTTCATTAAACCAAGGAGAAAGTTTTATGAGTGTAGGCGAAAGTTTACCCGATGTAGCTGTGCACGACTTGGTAATCCAACCACGTGAGAAACATTTGATTGTGGGTACGCATGGTAGGTCTTTGTACTTGGCAGATATTGAACGCCTTCAAAAACTAACCCCTCAAATACTCGAAAAAGATTTACATGTATTTGAAATAGAAAATGTTAAGTTCAATAACAATTGGGGAAATTCAGGCAGCTATACTTGGAGTGACTTTAATGAAGCAGCCTTAGATGTATTTTTCTTTTCAGTATCGGGTGAATTAAATATGAGTATTAAGAATGAAAAGGATATTGAAGTTTATGAACATAAAAAAAGTGTTGGAAAAGGACTACAAAAATATACGTACAACTTGACTTTAGCGCAAGATAAGGTAGAGGCTTATAAAAAAAGCCTTTCTGACAAAAACGATACTTTTAAGAAAAAAGACAATGGCGAATATTATTTGCAACCAGGGGATTATACCGTACAGCTAAAAATTAACGGTAGCGATACCGTCGAAACTTCATTTAAAATAATCCCACCTAAAGATAAACCCGAAAGAAAAGCTGTATCTAGAACTCCGTAATTAGTAAATGCCTGCATAAGCAGGCGTTTTTTTATTAAAAAGTACCTGTTTTAATAAAATCTTTAATGAACTTATTAATTTTAGAACCTTTCCGTTGTATTCATACATTAAGGCCAAATTTTTTAAAGAACATCCATTTTTAACTAACTCAATTTTTTAAGCTATCGGCACAAAATCATGGAATTTGCCAAGAAATTATCTACAAAAGAAAAAGCCCTGAGAATCAATTTAGATTCTAGAATTTATGGGTCATTTGCTGAAATAGGCGCGGGTCAAGATGTAGCAGCTAATTTTTTTAAAGCAGGTGGGGCTTCAGGTACCGTTGCCAAAACAATGTCGGCTTACGATATGTCTTTTAGCGATGCCATTTATGGCCCTGAGAAAACAAAAAGATATGTTTGTGAGCCTCGGCTCATAAAAATGCTTGATAAGGAATATAGATTGTGTGTAAAAAGATTGCAGCATAGAGCCACCGATTCTTGTTTTTTTGCATTTGCTGATACTGTTGAGGCGCTCAATTACAAAAGAACCAATGAGGGTAGAGGCTGGGTCGGGCTTCGTTTTCAGCTGCATCCAGGTCAGCCGCCCAACGAGTGTGTCATACACATCAGAATGAAAGACAACGACCCAATATTACAGCAACAAGCCGTAGGTATTGTAGGGGTTAATTTAATGTATGCTTGCTTTTTTTTACATGAAAACCCTGAAGAACTGCTCAACTCTTTATTAGATGAAGTGACCTACAACAGAATGGAAATCGATTTTTTTAGGCTGTCAGGCCCTGATTTCCAAGAAGTCGATAATAGGATTTTCAGCTTAAAACTTGTAAAAAACGGATTAACCCGAGCTACCATGTTTGGGCCAGACGGTGAAGTGCTTCAGCCAGCAGACGTATTGTACAAAAAAAATGTACTGATACTAAGGGGCAGGTTTAGACCAGTTACTAAGGTAAACTTAGATATGTTAGAGAAAGGCTACGAGCAATTTGCCAAAGAACCTGATGTAGATCCAGATAATATTATTGTATTGTCTGAACTCACCTTATCTGATTTAACTGATTCTAGCAAGGGCGACATTGACGAAAAGGATTTTATGGACAGAGTGAATATTTTATGCTCACTCGGCCAAAATGTAATGATTTCTGATTACCCAGAATACTACAGGCTTATTGCCTACCTTTCTAAGTTTACAAGAAACAAAAAAATGGGAATGATTCTCGGTGTTTATAACATCGAGAAAATTTTCATGGAAAAATACTATCAAAACCTTAAAGGTGGAATTTTAGAATCTTTCGGTATTTTATTTGGAAGAAATATAAAACTACTTGTATATCCTTCTTATAAAAAAGGTACAGACGAAATTATACATAGTGAGGATATTTATTTACCCGAGCATTTGGTAAACCTTTTTATGTATTTAGTAGCCAATAATAAGATAGAAAATATTATGGGCTGCAATAAAGAGAACCTACACATCATTTCTGATAATGTATTGAAATCCATTAAAGAAGGTGCAAACTCATGGGAAAAAATGGTTCCGGATATAGTGGCCAATCAAATTAAAACCAATTGCTTGTTTGACTACCCTTGCAAAGTTTAAAAGTTGGGTAAGTTTGAAAATTTAATAATAAAACTAGCAGTTTGTTTTTTGATAATCGGATAACCCTCTAATGAACAGTATTGACAGATAGGCCTTTTTGATTAAGTGCATCAAAAAGGCAGCATCCATTATAATCATCAATCGTTCAAATATTTTTCTAAAAAAAAAGCAGATAAAAATAGGGGGCGATTTAAATCTCTACAGCTTAAAAATAATAAAAGCCGTATCAGTAACACGGCTCTTATTTGGTCAAATTATTAAAGCTATCGAACATCAAGTGCAAGGATTAGCTCCCTGCAAGCTGTATATAATACGCCATTAATTTTGAATTATTATTATTTATCGAAAAAAAATATATATTAATCGATTTTTTTATGTCATTCATCTTTTGGTTCTTCCTCTACGTTCTCTTCTTTATCCTCTTCATCTTCTAAACCTTCTTCTTCATCGGCCTCAAGTTTAAAACTTTCAGGTAGGGTAGTGGCGGTCATGCCTTCTCCTTTTAGGCCCGAAAGCATTTCAATCAAATCGGGTTGGGGATGGCAATCGCTCAAATCTGATCTAACACTCACATGAGAAAAAATACCAGGTGTTCCTCTCAAGGCTCTATCAGAAACATCCCACATATCGGCTTGGTAGGTAAGAGGTACTTGGTACAAATTGCAAAAGTATACCAGCAATTTACGTAGCGACTCTATTTGCTCGGCGGTATATTTATGGAAAAATCTTTTTCCTCTAAATTTATCTACGTATTCAATTACTTGATCTTCGGCAATTGTAGTTCGGTATGCAGTATAAAATTTCCCATTCTCCCAACTAAGCGCTCCGGCATTGCACAGCATAATTGCTATTGAATGTTTTTCTAGGTATCTCGTATGAAACCTATCCTTGTATTTATTAGATATGCTGTTGCTATCAACATGCGTATTTAAATGCATGGCCCAATATTTAGAAGGAAATACACTGTAGATTTGTCCATCCGAAAAGGACGTTCCTTTGGTATAGGGTTTTCCAGCTATGCAAATGCATGCGCCTATCCTAGGTCCCTTGTTTCTCCAACTTTCAATAACATCGGTAGGATTAGGATGCGATACAGAGTGATGTATGTAGATCTGTTTTTTTTTCTGAATGTCCTGAAAGTAATCGGTTTTAGGATCTAATTGATCTAATACTATTTTGCTTAAATCGAGGGGAGATTTCATTGGTAGCTATACCTTTTGTGGTTCAGGAATTAAAAAATGATAAAAAATAAGCTTTGAACGCTTTCAGAATGTTCGCTACTATTTTATGAATAAAATTTAATTTAACGAAGAATATTCCTTAAAATATGTCTATTTCTTTAATTTACTTTTACTAAATACATAAAAAGTAAAAAATATTTCCGTAAATCAATGTTGTTTGAGTTTTCCTCTTAAACTGCGAGTTTTAACTTTGTATTTAATTAAGAGACCAACAGATGTTTTTACACTAAGCTATACTACTGTGTAATCTGTGTGTTGAGAAATATTTTGCGAGAAAAATAAGCACAAATAGATGGAAAAAATAATAGTAAGGTTTGCGCCGAGTCCAACAGGGCCATTGCATATTGGTGGAGTAAGAACAGCACTTTTTAACTACCTTTTTGCGAAGAAAAATAACGGAAAGTTTATTCTCAGGATTGAGGACACCGATCAGAAGCGATACGTAAAAGGTGCTGAGGATTACATAAAAGAATCTTTGGAATGGTGTGGAATTATCCCGGACGAAAGCCCATGGAAACCGGGAGAAATAGGTCCTTATAGACAATCTGAAAGAAATGATATCTATGCTGAATACGCAGAAAAGCTAGTAAAAGAAGGTAAAGCATACTATGCCTTTGATACTCCCGAAGAGTTGGGCGAGCTAAGAGAAGTATTTGAGAAAGAAAAAGGGGAAAGCTTTTTTTACAATGCGGTTATGAGAAATAGACTTAAGAACTCTTTAACGCTCAGCCCTGCAGAAGTAGAAGAAAAAATAAATAATGGAGAACCCTATGTCATCAGATTGAAAGTTCCTATAAAAAAGGAAATTAGACTAAAAGATATGATCAGGGGCTGGGTCGTAGTACACTCCCATACCATAGATGATAAGATTTTGCTCAAAGCAGATGGCATGCCTACATATCATTTGGCCAATATAGTAGACGATCATTTAATGGGTATTACCCATGTAATTAGAGGAGAGGAGTGGTTACCATCTGCACCCTTGCATGTATTGCTTTATGAGTTTTTGGGATGGAAAGAGACCATGCCACAATTTGCCCATTTGCCATTGCTATTAAAACCAAATGGCAAAGGAAAGCTAAGTAAAAGAGACGGGGATCGTTTGGGTTTTTCTGTTTTTCCTTTGCTATGGAAAGATCCAGAAAATGGCCAAGTATCTAGTGGTTACAGAGAAGATGGTTTTTTACCTGAAGCTTTTGTTAATTTCTTGGCTTTGCTAGGTTGGAGTCCTGGTAATGACCAAGAACTTTTTAACAAAGATCAATTAATCGAAGCATTCGATATCTCAAGGATTAGTAAATCTGGCGCTAAATTCGATTTTGACAAGGCAAAGTGGTTTAACCAGCAATACCTCAAAAATTTATCGATAGAAAAACTTACTGATGAATATATAAAAATTCTTGAAAAGAACGGGATAGATTGTGATGAGAAAAAAGCAGCAAAGATTGCTTCCTTGATGCAAGAACGTGTTGTTTTCCCAAGTGAGATATATACAAGTGCTAAATACTTTTTTGAGCCACCTCAAGAATATGACACCAAAGTAGCCAAGAAAAAGTGGAATACTGAAGTAGCTGAAATCTTTAGGCACTATGCTAATGAATTAGATGCTTTACCAGATTTAACTGCAGAGAATGCAAAAGCGACACTTTTAGAAATATTAGATGAGCGAGGAGTAAAAATAGGCAAAGTTATGCAGGCACTTAGACTTTCTGTTACAGGTGCAGGTGGAGGGCCAGATCTTATGCCTATACTTGAGGTTTTAGGAAAAAAAGAGGTAGTTAATCGTATAAAAACTGCAGTAGATAAATTGTCTATCTATGCTTAATTAGAAAATTCTTAAGTGAGAAGATAAAATAAATATGAATGATCTCTTACCAGGATTGCTAGTTCTATAAATCTACTTCTTAAAACAATGCTAGATAAGACCCATAAAATTTTATGGGTTTTTTAGTGCTCTACATTTAAGTTTAATAACTTAATGAAAATTTTAGTTGAGTCTGAGTTTTAAATTTAACTGTTGCCTTTTGTGAGATTTACTATTAGGTTCTATATACTTTTTGTGTCCCTGTTTTTTTTATCGCAATGTAGTTTGGTACCATCAACCGAAATATCCATTATAGATGGAAAGTGGGCAATAAATGGAGAACTTACAAACAAGGGCTCAAAGGCTGAGGGCTTATTGCTTAATGTAAGAATGGTAAATGCAACATTTGAAGATATAGTTAACCCTGATTTTAATCCCAAGGAAAATTATGAAAAGTTCAAAAATAAGATAGCAGATTATAAGGCTTCAGGAGTTAATGCATTCGCATTGAATTTACAAGGCGGTATGCCCGGCTACGAAGGTGCCATAAACTCAGCCTTTAAACCTAATGGAAAACTAAAATATGAATATTTGCACCGTTTAGCCGATATCATTAGAGTGTGTGACGTACAAGGTATAGTAGTGATACTGGGATGTTTTTATCAAAGGCAGGATCAAGTTTTAAGGGACAATACTGCTGTTTTTCAAGCTCTTAGAAATACAGTGATTTGGTTAAAAGAACAACAGTTTGGAAATGTTTTGTTAGAAATTGCCAATGAATATGCTCATATGGGTTACAATCACGAGGTAATCAGAAATGAGGACACATTAATTGAGATGATTGAGTTGGCGAAATCTATTTATCCAGAACTGTTGGTGTCAGTAAGTGGAATGGGAAATGGTTCAATATCACCAAGAATAGCAGATTCTAGCGACTTTATTCTTATTCATTTAAACAATACTCCATTGGGGAAATACAAATCTGTTTTTGAAGAGTTGATGTATTACCACAAACCAATTGTTTGCAATGAAGATGATAAAATAGGGGAAGAAGGTGTACAAGCCCTTAACCTTGCCATTGAAAATAATTGCTCTTGGGGATACATGAATAAAGAGGTAAATCAGTTTGTGCCTATAGAATTTTTAGGAGCTGAAGATGATACCTTAGTATATACAAAGATGAAGCAGCTCACTTTACCTATAGAAAAGTAAAAAAGAAAGCGCTTCATAAAAAAGCGCTTTCTTTTTTAAATCTTTACAAACCTTTTTGCCGCCTTACCTTTATCTGTATTTATAATTACCGTATATACACCTTTAGGAATATCTGAAATATCAATGACGTGATTTTTTTCAAATTTGAAAAGAGTTTCTTTTACCTTAACTCCAGAGATGTTAAAGATTTCTGCAAAAGCACTTGATAAAGTTGATGGCAGTTCGATATTCAGCTTATTATGAGCGGGGTTAGGAAATAGAGCAATTTCATTTGAAAGAACGTTGTCTTCAAAAGCAGTAATAACAAAAGAAACTTCATCAGAAAAACCTTCGCAACTAAATTCATTTTCGACTGAAGCTTTATAAAGGCCTGACTCACTTGCTTGCAAAATACTATCGTAGGCATTTTCAATTAGTTGCCCATTAAAGTACCAGCGGTAAAATTTATGGTCAGTGGCATTGCTCACAGCTACCATGGTAGTGCTATCTAACATATTAACTGTAACTTCTGGGGTTGGTACTGATACTATATCTATGCTATTAGATTTAGCCGAACAACCACTACTATCGGTTATTATCAAATTGTATCTACCAGTATCAAAAGCCACATATTTTTCTGTATTGGCAAGTAACAATTCTTGGCCATCTTTTCTCCAGCTGTATTTTCTCTTATCTACTTGATCGGCCATTAATTCAATATAGATGTTTTTTCCTTCGCATACTGTTGTATCGTATTCGGTTTTTATTTCTACATTAGGAGAAGATGCACAGGTAATGAATATGTTGATGTCTTTTTGCTTAATTTCTAGATTATGTACTTGATTGCTATATACTCTTGCTGTATAAGTACCCGCATCATTTAAACTTAATGATGGCATATTCATAGTCCCAAGAGTTGTTGTATCTATCACTACTCCATCTTTTTCCCAAACATAAAAGTTACTGGTACCACCAATGCTTAAATCAATATCAATGCTACTGTTGGTAGAGGCAAATACATCCTCACTTGTAGGTAAGTTCTTCTGCGGTGCATAATACAATTGGTAATTATTACCTGCCAAATCTAATGGTTCTATAT
Source organism: uncultured Thalassovita sp. (assembly GCA_937129345.1). Lineage (GTDB taxonomy): Bacteria > Bacteroidota > Bacteroidia > Cytophagales > Flammeovirgaceae > Chondrinema. Next base: position 8,772 of record CAKZMZ010000218.1, read on the forward strand.
CTTCAAAAGTGAGATAGTTATTGTAAATGAATAGTTTTTCTAATGCAGGCAAGCTATCAAAATTGATAGGTAGCTCAGTGAGTGAATTATTGCTTAAATCAAGCAGCTTTAAGCTTGTAAGTAAGCCAATATCAGAATAAATGTTTTTTATGTTATTTTCTGCTAGGTTAAGTTCTTGTAAGCTTACCAAGCCAGAAACATTTTCAATAAAACCATTTAAGTTGTTGTTACTGGCATCAAGAATTTTGAGATTCTGAAGTTGCCCCAAAGACTCTGGTAAAATTTTCAATTCATTCTCTTGAACAAATAAAAACTCTAGCTGAGTAAGATTACCGATGCTTGATGGTAATGAAGTAAAATTATTTCTGGCAAGCCATAGCGTAATCAAGTTTTCTAGATTGCCGATTTCTTCAGGTACATCACCTGTTAAGTTATTTTGATCTAAGTCTAAATATGTGAGGTTGGTAAGGTTTCCAATTTCCTTAGGTATTTCTCCTTCTAGATTGTTATTGAAAAAATCTATTTTAGTAAGAGCGGTTAAGTTACCAATTTGCTCACTCAAAGAACCTGTTAAATTGGCATTACTAAAATTTAGCTCAATCACTCTATTATTTTCTTCAATAACTCCAGGCCAATTGGCTGCCGGATCATTTAAATCAAAGTTGGGCTTATCATTAAATAAATCTTGCATTACACCCACTAGAGATAAAGAATCTTGTTCATTAAGTACATTGATTATTTTTAGGTAAAAGTTTTTGCTGTATAAAGTTAAGTCTGTAATGACCGTACTTTTGATTTCACATTGGTAGATGCCCTCGTTAAGCTTACTAGGTGTATTAAAAAGTAAGCTTGAAGAAG
>CAKZMZ010000219.1 GCA_937129345.1 uncultured Thalassovita sp.
AAGCAGACGGGAATGTTATCAAAACCTGTGATTACAGTTCAAAAAAGCCAGCTGAAAAGCTCTTTGTTAGTGAAGGCATGAATTATTTCAATTGGAATATGCGCTACCCTGATGCTGTTTCTTTCCCTGGTTTAATTCTCTATTCTTCTAATACTAGAGGACCTAAAGCGGTACCAGGTAATTACAAAGTAAAATTGACTGTAAATGGCGAGAGTGTGGAACAAGATTTTGAGATAATGAAAGATCCTCGTATCAAAAGCACCCAAGCAGATTTGCAAGCGCAATTTGATTTCTTGATAGAAGTTCGGGATAAATTGTCAGAGGCGCACCAAGCTGTGATCGATATCCGTAAAATCAAAACCGATATAGATTATTTAAAGGGTAAGCTAGGCGAAGAGGCTACTTATCAAGAAATTATCACTTATGCTGAGGAATTGAAAAAGGAGTTGACCGTGATTGAAAATAACTTACACGAAACCCGTAACGAAGCCTATCAAGATCCCCTTAACTTTGGCATTAAGCTCAACAACCGCTTGGCCTTTTTGGCTACACACGAGGGTGAGGGCGATTTTAGACCAACCGACCAAGGTATGGCTTATAAGGAAGAAGTGACTGCACAAATCAATAATGAGCTGGCAGACTATAAAAAGTTAGTAGATGAAGGGGTGGGTAAAATCAACAAGATGATAAAGCAAGAAAACCTTGATTTTATTATGGTGGATGTGGGTAACGAAGAAAGTGGACAAGGGCAATAGATGCTTTATTAGTTTTAGCTTGTAGAATTTAGAGATGAAAAAGCAGTCTATAAATAGGCTGCTTTTTTTGGGGAGTATTACAATGTATGCTGCTTTAGAATGTCCAATAGTGCTGCATTAATAAAAACAAAACTATTTTTGCAGCAAAACGGTTATATATATACAGTAATTTTATTGCTATGAAAGAAAGGCAAATAGAAGAATTTAATCCGAAAGCGGAAATTAAAAATCCGGAAATAGCTGATAGAGCTCACCATGTTTTTAAATTAACCATCGGTAATGACCATTACAACTGGCGTAATAACATAGAAAAAGTTAATATTATAAGGCAAGGGATTCCTTATATTGCCATAGATGTTTTTGCTGAAAAAATTTCCGTACCCATAAAAGAAACCCTCAATTGGCTAGAGATTCCACAAACTACATATAATAAAAAGAAAAAGACCAACCAGCTTTTAAATAACAGGCAAAGTGAAATGATCCTTACCTTAACAGAGGTACTGGATTTTGGCTTAATGGTTTTTAACCATGAAAATGCTAAGTTTCTTAGGTGGATAAAAAAACCAAATACCTCTTTGGGAGGAGTAACCCCCGAAAGTTTATTTGATTCTATAGCAGGCTTACAAGAAGTAAAAAATGCTTTAGATAGACTGGAATATGGAAACATGGCATAATGAAAGTTTATAGTATAGAAAGAGAAAAATATTTGGAAAGCACTCTTGAAGGTATTGGGGCATCTAAATCAAGAGGCTTTAGATGGAATAGTTTATACACAAGAATGGTATATACAGCAGCATCGAGAGCATTAGCAATGTTAGAAGTAGCGGTACATTTAGATTTGAACGAAGACTTACCTTCGGATAGATTTTTTGTAGAAATTGACATACCAGAAAGTGTGAAGATAATACAAATAAGCAGTCACAACTTACCAAGAGACTGGAATGAAAAACCGCCTTCTACTTCGACTCAACTTATTGGAGATGATTTTGTAAAACAAGGCAGCGCAGCCATACTTAAAATACCGAGTGCCATTATACCACAAGAGTTCAACTATCTCATAAACCCATTACACCCCGATGCTAAAAAAATAACTATTACCGAAACCACGCCATTTAAATTTGATGATAGATTGCAGCGGGATTTTTAATTAGTTGCAGTAAATTTTTTCAACTTTGCGGATTATGGACAACGAGCAAAAAGCCATACAAACCACCTACATCAGTATTCTAGGCAATACGAGTTTGGCTTTGATCAAAGGTTTGGCGGGTTTCTTTGGCAATTCTTATGCGCTTATTGCCGATGCCATAGAATCTACTACAGATATTTTTGCTTCCTTACTAGTGCTTTTTGGACTGAAATATGCCAAACGCCCAGCCGATGAAAACCATCCTTATGGCCATGGCAAAATAGAACCCATTATCACTTTTATTGTGGTTGCTTTTTTGGTGGTTTCTGCAGCAATTATTGCTTATGAAAGTGTGGAAAACATACTTACACCCCATAAGTCTCCCAAATCTTGGACATTGTTGGTTTTGGCAGTAATTATCCTTTGGAAGGAGTTTTCTTACCAAATGGTGATCAAGAAAAGTGAGGAAACCAACAGTTCTTCTTTAAAAGCAGATGCATGGCACCACCGCAGCGATGCCATTACCTCGGTTATGGCGTTTATTGGTATTTCCATAGCCTTGATTTTTGGAGATGGCTATGAAACCGCCGACGATTGGGCAGCGCTTTTTGCCTCCGGTTTTATCTTGTACAACAGTTATCTGATTTTTAGACCCGCTTTAGGCGAAATTATGGATGAGCATCTCTACGATGAGTTAAAAGAAAAAATCAGGGAAAAGTCCAACCAAGTTAATGGCATTATAGATACCGAAAAATGTCATATTAGGAAAACGGGAATGCGCTACCATGTAGACCTGCACGCCATAGTAGATGGACAAATTACTGTAAAAGAAGGCCACGACATTGCACACGATTTAAAAGACCACCTCAAAAAAGAGATTCCCAACTTGGCAGATGTGCTCATTCATGTTGAGCCTGCTGTTTAGAAAGTTTTAGCATTACTCTTGTCGCCTCTTTGCCATAAGTAGTCATTAGCTCAAAACCCAACAGGCCGCAATAAAAATCCAAAGCGCGGTTTAAGTCAGTTACTTTTAGATGTACATGCCCTATGCGGGTTCCTGAGGAAATTTTATAATCGTTTTGCATAGATTATTCTATCAATTTCAAATTTTCATCATACAACCCTACCAATACATTGTCGCCTTCCTGATCAACAATGAGTCCACCATATTCGGCTTCTTCAAATTTTTCTGCTTGCCCTTCTTCAAAAAAATAAGCATCTGCCCCAATGTTTATCTGCCAATTATCTTTGGTGTAAAAGATGGCGTATTCGCCAATGTTCAAAGGTTGTTTTTTCTCTTGTAGGCGTACTCTTTGGGCTACTCCCATGCTATCTAGCGTAATGATACAATATCCTCTTTTGACAATTTTTTCAGTATCTACATCATTGGCAATCGCATAATTTAATCTCATATAATCGCCTTGCATCAAAGATCGGGGATCTACGGGGGCTAACTTTAACAGCACTAAGTCTCCGTTTTCTAATAGCTCTTCTTTATCAAAAACGCTTTTGTTAAAAAGAGCCATCACTACCAATAAGTTAAGCAAGATTATAACTGATCTATATTTTTTCATCGGCTTCTAGTTTAGATCGCAAAAAGAAATAAAAGAGCAAGAACACCATACCTGATGCAAATAAGATGATAGATTTAGTAAGCAGCGTATAATTTAAATCGTAATAATACTGCCCTACAAAGTAAATAAAGGCGATAACGCTAAGTGCAAAACCCGTTTTGTAGTTGGTAAAAAAGCAAAGCAGTATCAACAATAAAGCACCCGATAATGCAGGTGAAAATACCGATGGGATTAAGAAAAGCACACTTAGCACATAAACCAAAGTCTTTGTGTTGGCTTTTTCAACTCCAATAATTTTTATGATGATGGAAATAACATAAATATTCAGTGGAATGATGATGAGCGACGAGATCCAAACGTAGTAAATGTTGATGTCGAAAATATTTTTAGTAGCCACAAAGATCAACCCGCATATGGCAGAAACCAGTAAACCTATACGCAAGGGATTGTAAAGTTTTGCTATAATTTTACTTCCTTTAAATACTTTTTCTTCGTGTAAAAAGAAGTAGGTAAGCACCAAAAGCAAAGCCGCATTGTACACATGCATAAAGCTAAAAACCTCATTTACAGCAATGAGAAAAAGGAAACTGCCATTGATAAAAAGTATGGAAATAAAAGAGAGGATATAGTTTTGAGTGATGATAAGTGTAAGTAATGAAAGTACAATACAAATCAATCCGATGATATTTTCATCTACATGCACCATTTCTAGCCCTAACCCTAACATTAAAAACCCAGCAGCATAAGAACAAACGCTTATGGTATCTACAATCAACTTAGAGGTATAGGTATTTAGCCAAACAGCAAAGGCAATAATGATTAAGCCAAAAGTTATCAATCCCCAATCAGTATCGAATAAACCAGAAGCGAATACAAAGCTTAAAAAGAAAGAAGTCGCCAAAAAACCACCAAAAATGGAAAGGATTTTAATGGCCAAACTGCCTTCCTCATGTTCCAAGTTGGCATAGTCATTTTCTAAAGCTGTTCGATTGCAGTTAAAATGAGTACCTTCTTCTTTAGCGAGAGCATCTATTTTTTCTTGAATATCCATTTAATTTTTCCACATTTTTTGAAGTGACAAAAGCCCTCTTATCAGAAGTGTAACACTCCCGACTATAAATAAGGTAATCAAAAAGAATGATCCTGCATCCCCTGACAAGCGGATAATAAAGACCGCAAAAAGTATGATCACACTAAAAGGAATGATAGAGAGGTAAAAGATTTTTCTTTGTTGGTACCCGTAAAATAGGCCTCCTGCATAGGTGGCTAAAGAGACAACTATTAAGATAATTGCTTCACTCATTTTTTTATCTACAATGGCAATGGAGAGACCTATGGTGGCAAATGTGACGGCCGCAAGTGCAACCGTATAGATAAACCAATTAGGAACCTCTATTTTTTTAAGATAAAAATCTAAGCCAAGCGCTACAAGTAAGGCCAATAGATTTAGCCCAAATAACAAGGTAAAAATGAAAATGTCCGACCAATTAAAGGCCACTTGCTCTGCATATAAAACTAAGGTAGTATTGAGTAAAATCATGTAAAGTAGCCACATAGGGGCATACTTAGAGATGATTACCCAAAGCGTTATGGCGGCTGTCCAGCCTAAAAACCAATCGTAGGCATTAGCGCCTGTTTGATAAATTTGTCCGAAAACGGCAAAGAGTACACCTACCAAAACTGCTGTGGCCGTCAGTAAAATGTTTTTGATAGAAAGGCTCACTTTTGAGAACAAAACAATGGCCATCATTACAATCAAAAGTCCTTGGATAAATCCCAGTTTGGCAAACTTGTGTAAATCGGCCCAATTATAGGCAAAGAAAAAAACAACTCCTGCAACGCTAAACCCTGCACCAAGCGTGATAAAAAGCAATTGTAGGAACTTTTTCCAAGCGGTATTGTCAAAATAAATGTGTTTTTCCAATGCGGTTTTCACCCCACTTTCGCTCAAATTGCTATGCCTGCTGATCAGTTGGATGTCTTTCCTCTTCATAGAAGGATTATAAAAAGTGGAATTAGCCTAAAAAATCTTGTTAATGTAACGTGAGGTTTTTACTTAAAAATCTAATAATCAATAACTTAACCGTCATGCTGACCACGTCATGCTGACCACGTCATGCTGACCACGTCATTCCGAACGAAGTGAAGGAATCTGAAAGCTATTAGCAAACAGTTTGCCGCTTCGGCGGTCCGATTCACTCCAACGCATAATCAGCCCTTCAGTTCGCAAGGACGATTTTTTGAGAGGTATTTGGCTCAAATTTCAGAAACCTCACGTTAATGTAGGTTTTTACGTGAAGGTAAGCAAATAGTTTCTGAAGATATAAAAACAAAAGCAGCCCTTTCGAGCTGCTTTTTTCTTCCCCTCTATCCGAAATCTAAACCCATTTCTTTATTGAACAAAAGTGCAATCAGTTTTGTAGTACCAGTAAATCTTCATAGCCCATTTGGGTAAGCAGCATCCATGCTTCGTGCCTTTCCATAGGCGTAGCTCCTGTAATCACTTTGGTTTCATTGTTTGCCCAAATTTCCTTGCTATCCTCTTCTAATAGCGTGGCAAAGGGAATGTTGATGGCGCCTTCAAAATGATCGCTTTCAAAAAGCTGCGGCTCTTGTAAATCGACCAGCATGTAGCCACGTAAACGCTGTAAATCTACCTTATTGACCACATAATCCGTTTTTGCCTTTTCTACCATTTCTTCTGCGGTGTATTTTAAATGGCTCCTTTCCATACGGCTAGTGAGCAAAAGCAATAAACCAAAAAAGAATACGATGATTACGCCGAGTATTTTTATGTTGATGTTCATGTTTGATTTCTTTTCTATCCTCTCTATATTAATTGAGTATGTCTCCCTATTTTTACCGATTTTGTTTATCTGCAGATTCGTTTATTTGTTGGTAATTCAATTTTTACAAATACTCAAATCCACGAATAAACTATTTAGCTGCATCCCCCTTGTACTTTCTTTTTTTGTCTGCGTTGAATGGGAATTATGGGAGCTACTTTTGGCTTGATTACTTTTTCAGCGCCTGTAAAGTATTGGCTGGCCGCAGCCCGCTTTTCGTATAACTCAAATGCAGCTTTGGAGGCCGTTTGTTCAGGATATTTTGGGTTGATGATGTTGTTTTTCCAAGCTCTTAGCCCACCTTGTAAAAGGTAATTGTTCTTGTAACCTTTTTGTCTGGCGATCATCCAAACTTGGGTAGCTAATTGGTCATCTTCACTGTAAAGGATATTCTTCATCACGGTTTGATCCAAGTAGAAATTTTTGTCGGGTGAGAACATACTATCCAAAGGGATATTGATAGCACCGGGCAAGGGGTCTTTCTTGGCCTCTTCTATGGTTCTAACATCAATCAATTGCAAAGAGGGATCTTGATTGATGAGCAAATCTGCCAGCTCATCTGCTGTTACAAAGTGAGAAGAAAGCAATAGTTCTTGATGGAGAGCCTTCTCATTTAACTCCAAAGAACTGTTTTTGGCATTTGGCAGCATAGCGGCTACGCCACCCAATGCCAAAACCACTATCGATAAAATAACTCTCGCGTTCATATCTACATCTCTTTAGTAATATCCGGTCTTTTAAATTTCTTTTCAGCCCATTCGCCTACCCAAAACATCATGATAGCGGCCACTATAATTAACAACACCAAAAAGCCATCACTAATCCCAAGCGTATCAGATAATTTTACGCCACCTAAAAAGTTTTTTGTGTAGATGTCTTTCCACCAATTATAGGTTTCTCCAAAGAGAAGAATGCCGATAAGGCTACCACCTAAAAATGCCCAAGCATCTTTTTTGCCTATCGCCGCCGCACAAACACTCGTACCTGGGCAAAAACCGCCGACTATAAAGCCAATGCCCATAATTACGCCACCAATAATAGCAGATTCTATGTAGTATTCATTCACATATACTATGGACATATCGATCATACCGAGGTAGTTCATAAAAGTAAGGCCAAGCATGCCTGTAATGGCAGCTGTAAAGAAGACTTTTAAAACGGTTGTATCGTAGCCGTAAAACATGCCTGCCAATTTTCTGCTAGAAGAAAAACCAGCTTGCTCTAACGCAAAACCGAAGCCCAGCCCAATTAAAAAGGCGACTAAAAAATTAAGTTCGGTTGAAATCTCGTAAACAGGTATAATAGGTCCCATAATTAAATCCAGTTTTTTCTAAAGAAGTAAGCAAAAAGAAAGGCAGTACCGAAAATGGCCATCATCGTTACAAAGCCTGCCACAGAAAGGGTCGCCATTCCGCTTAAAGCAGCACCACTAGTGCAACCTCGGCCAAATTGAGAACCGAAGCCAAATAAGGCGCCTCCTGTGGCAGCTAAAATCCACCTTCGTTTACTGGTAATATTGGGAGATTTTTCGGTTTTCCAACCTAGGCGGCCTGCTAAAGCACCCGATAAAAAACCACCTACCAAAACACCTAATACTTGAAATACTAGCCAGCTATTTAGTGGGGAATTATCTCCCTGAATGTACTTACTGTAAAAATCTGAGTTTTCTGCTTTAGTAGGTGCGACTGTTTCAATTCCTGTAACCACTACGCTTTTCATGGCGCCGCTTGCACCCAAGCCTCTACCTGTAAGGTAAAAGGCCATGAGTAAAACCAATCCAAGTAAAACACCTGCAAGGTAGGGGTTCATGTACTTGGTCTTTCCTGTAATATAGTTATGATGTGACATAATTAGCTTTTAGTATTCAGTTCGAAGATGTTGGTATCTAAGAACTTTGTTTGAGAATATTAATCTTTAATACAAATACCGACTAGCCTGCCCTGCATACACGATTATAAATCTGAGCATGATGTTACCAAACAAAATCAAGACTGCTGGGATATAAACTGGGATTTTTTGCCCTCGTAATTCCAAAAACTCGAGCAAAGCAGGTACAATCATTCCAATAAACACGACAAAAATCCAGAAGGGCAAGGTATATTGACCGCCTAAGAACATTTGTGCAGCTTCAATCTGTACTTCTGTACTGGCCAAAAACCCCATAAACATGTGGATGATGAAGAACAATTCAAGGCTGATAATGGCGATATCGATTTTAGAGAAAAGTCGGCGCTCTACCTCATTTTTAGAAAATACAATGATGACCGCAGCCCCAGCCGACAGGCCTGATACTAAGAACAAAGGACCTAATATAGAGGTATTCCAAAGTGGACGGGCATTAAAAGCAGAGAGTAAAATGCCTGTGTAAATTCCCAAAAGCACAGAGAAAACGACCAGTATCCAAGCTATTTTTTCTCTTTGTTTGATGAAGAATTGCTCTAGGTTGTTGAGCCATGCAAATTTCCAATCCCAACTTGGATAGAGTTCTTTTAGATAGGTAGCACTCCAAATAAAGGATAATGGCGTAACAATCATGAGCGTCCAAGCACCCCACGACATGGGCGCCTCTAAACGGATGGTAGTGTATAAGCGCCAGAAATAGGGCTTATGATTCAAATCCATTAATAAAGCTATAAGGCCTAGTACAAGTAAAACAGGAACAACCATGGGCGCCCATTTTACTGTTGCGGGATATTTATCTGCTTTGCCCTGCAAATAGTAAAAAGAGGCAAAAAATAGAATCCCTGCGGCTATCCCTCCTACAAAAAGATAAAATGGGATTTCCCAATGCCAAATGTTAAGCATCGGGTCAACCCTATCGTTCATTCTTCCGCTTATAATAATCTCTTCCATAGCTTTTTAGATTAAGAAATACAATTGTGGGTCTGTGCCTGCTTCTGTTTTCAGTCGCTTGTATTTGCGTTCTTTTATTTTTTTCGAAACGTCGCTGTTAGGATCGTCCAAGTCACCGAAATATAGGCACTTGGTTGGGCAAACTTCCACGCAAGCAGGCTGTTCCCCTTTTCTAACTTTGTGGATGCAAAAAGTGCATTTGTCCACATGCCCATCTGGATGGGGGTAACGAGCATCATACGGGCAGGAAGCGATACAAGCACCACAACCTATGCAAAGGTCAGGAGTAACTAAGACTACGCCGCCTTCTTCAATATGACTGGCCCCTGTTGGACAACAACGTACACAGGGCGCATTATCGCAATGATGGCAACGTTCTGAGCGGTATTCCATTTCTAAGTTGGGATAAGTACCGCTGATGGACTCCACTACCCACTCTCGGCAGTAACCGACCGGCACCTTGTTTTCTAATTG
>CAKZMZ010000220.1 GCA_937129345.1 uncultured Thalassovita sp.
ATTTTACACTCCTCAAAATCCATAGTATTTTTTCTGACTTAAAGGTCAACTATTTCTTAAAAGTGGCCATTATCTGAACCATCTTACCCTATCCAAGCTCATTCCAGACTATCGGGAAGTTGCTTTCCAAGATACCCATCTTACTGGTCCATTGGTCTTTTGAATCCAAAAAACAGTAATAAATTTTCACCCGATCCTGCCCGGGGGCAGGCAATCGGAGATATGTCTGTATAAAAAAAAGAGTTTTTCTCAATGAGAAAAACGCACCGTAAGTTTTAATAGGCGATGCCTTAAAAGATATGGGCTTTTGATAAAACTAAGTCAATGACCGTGCTGTAAGAAAAATGGAGGCTAAAGGATATTTTATTAGAACTCTTGGAATAGGATGCTCGATTGTATGGTTCGGATATGTAAAAAAAAAGACCTGTTTTAAGGTCAACCAAAGCTTTTTTAACATTTTAAAACTATCTATCAGGGCCGTACCCGTACTGCAAACCTACTTATACATAAATACCTCTTACCCCTGCAAAATAATCCTCATAGAGTATCATCTAAAAAAAATTAACCCTTATTTTTATACAAAAACGCTTCAAGTTATCCCTTACTTTGTTACAATATGTGGCTAGGCTTATCCTTGTTCCAAATATATTCGATGATAAACTTTAAGGGACAATTTTATCTCTAGCTCAAAATGGAAGCGATTCCCAAATTGAAAGCCGTTGATCTTGAGAGGTGTTCGGATAGGTCGAAAAGACTACATTTATCGGTAAGCCTACACTTAAGAGCACTAAATAATCTACGGTAAGAATAAAAGCCTACTATTGCCCCAACCGCAGTAATATATTTTTAGTTTACAATCTGACTTTAACTACTCAGGTATTAAAATACTTTTTATTTGATGGAAACAAAAACGCTTGTACATGCGGACCCTCAACTTTTAATAAATGTTAATGCCATTTCTAGAATGCAGTCGGATTTGGTGGGATTAGATAATTTCGATATTATTATATGATAGCTGCATTACAATACCGAATAGCTGCTGCCGATTTTATCGAAATTTAACTGAACAATGAACAGGGCACATCTCCTATACATTATTTTATTCATCTCTTCTATTGCACAAGTTTCTGCCCAAAAAGAGTACAATTTGGGCAATACCACCATAGAAGTTTCCTCTTTAAAACAAAACATTGTCGCTCCTTGGGAGATTATTTGGGGACCAGACAATTACATTTGGATGACCCATGAAAACGGTAGCATAAGTAGGGTCAACCCAGTAAATGGAGAAAGCCAAGTCGTGCTGCAGATACCCGACATGTACGCCGATAACAATCTAACAGCCAATAGAATGGTGGGCATCACCATAGGCTCAGACTTTGATCTCAATCCTTATGTTTATATCAATTACGTGTATAAAGGCGAAGCTTATACTTCGAAAAACTGGACCCGCTATGAAAAAATAGTCAGATATACCTTTGATGCAAACAATTCGACCTTGAGCGAGCCATTTATATTGCTTGACGGCATTAAGGTGTACGACGGTTGGCGTATTGGTGGCAAATTACTCATCCATCCAGATAATGCCCATCTTTTTCTCACCATAGGCGATGCCAAGCAACCTGATTATCCAGAAAACCATCCCGACTGGACATCAGGCACGCCCAAGCCTTTAAGTTTGGAAAGTTTCAGCGGTAAAATCATCAGGATCAAAACAGATGGCAGCATCCCTACAGACAATCCTTTTTATGAAGACAACGACAAGAGCAAGCCTCGAAATCTGATATGGTCTTACGGTCACAGAAATACCCAAGGATTGGTTTTTGGTGAAAATAACAAACTGTACTATGCAGAACACGGCGCCAATGGCAATGATGAATTTGGCGAAGTAATTATAGGTGGCAATTATGGGTGGCCCACGGTTCAAGGTGCTTGTGATACCCCAGATGAAATCAGCTTTTGCAACGCAAATCCAGACTTTGTGCCTCCTTTAAAAGAGTGGGTAAGTACCATTGCCCCAAGCAATATGGAATTTTACAAGCACTCTGCTATTCCTGAGTGGCAAAATGCCGCTTTGCTAGGCACACTTACCGCCTTTTCTGGAGACGACCGCGCTGGTGAAGACATAAGGGTCCTCACTTTGGACCAGGCTGGGCAAACAGTTATGCAAGAAAGCATCTTATTCGATAATGAATACCTGAGAATTAGAGATTTGTGTGTATCACCTAGTGGTGAAGTCTTTTTTACCACTTCCAACACAATTATGAATGGCGGGCTCAAAAATGTAGATGACGACCACATCTATAAAATCCGAGCCTTAAATACCTCTACAGAAAATTTCCCTCCTACAGATATTTTATTGAGCAGTAACGCCATTATAGAAAACATGGAGGCAGGCACGCTTATCGGCACTTTTTCTTCTATCGATACAGATAATGAGGATACGCATAACTACACCTTAGTAAATGGTACAGGTGATGCCGACAACAATGCCTTTAGCATCAACGGGAACCAACTGTTAAGCAATGTCGTCTTTGAAAGAACTGTGCAAGAAAGGTACTCCATTAGGGTAAAATCTGAAGACCAAGCAGGGGGAAGTATTGAAAAGATATTTACCATTAACATTTTAGAAGAGGCAGGCAATTACTTTAAGATTGAGATGGAAGAGAGCAATTTTGAAGTGGTAAATGATGTGGGAGGGAACGGAGTTGTCGAAGTTTTTAGCGAGTCAATCACAGATCAAGGAAGCGGACAGGCTGTAATCTTACCTGATGATGGAGATAAAATGCTTGTACGTTTTAACATTAGCCAAGCAGGTAGGTACAAAATAAGGATTGGCACGCGTTCTGGCGATGCTAGAGGAAAAACCTCCTTTTGGTTCGATGAGCAATCAGTACCGCTGAGCAATTATATCTTTACCTTAAACGGTGCAGACTTTGCTATTGCAGGAGATAAAAGCTGCCCTGATATTTATTTTACTTCTAATTGGGGCAACAGCTATTGGGGACCCATGATCAATACCATACAATTTTTGGGAGCAGGCGAACACGAGCTCACCATTGAGGCCAATTCTTCTTGGCTTGGTGTAGATTATCTTGAATTAGAATACGTACCTGCTACTGCCAACCAACTAGAATTTGAAGATGATTTCACCATATTAAACGATGCAGGCACAGTAGGCGAGCCAAGAGTCTTGTACGAGGAGACCATCTATGACTGCGATGGGGGCCTTGCCATTATGGTTTGGGATGCGGGCGACGAAATAGCTAAAGATTTTGAAGTATCCACAGCAGGAAACTATTCTATCCATGTGAGGGCGAGAGTAGGCGATGCCAATGAGGATTTAAATCTACTTAACCGCTATGAATTTACCTTAGACGGCAATCCCATAGTTTTGTCACTCGATGAAAGCAGCCTACTTAACCAAGAAACTTGGGGGAAAAGCACTTGGGGAATTTTTAAAACCCAAGTAGAAGATTTATCAGCAGGGAACCACCAACTAAGTGTACGAGCAAATGGCAACTATTTAGGTTTGGATTACCTAGAAATTAATGCACTTTCTGACGATATCAATTATCCTCCTTCTGACATTTTATTGAGCAATAACGCTATTGAAGAAAACTTGCCAACAGGCACATTAATTGGCGAACTTAGCACCATAGACAGCAATCCACAGGATGTACACACCTATACCTTTTCAGCTATTGACAGCGCAGACAATGCACAGTTCGCTATCAATGGCAATGAACTCAGCACCAACGCTAGCTTCGATTTTGAAACGAAAAACAGCTACTCAATAAGCATACGTGCCACAGATAGCGCTGGCGCATTTATCGATAAGAATTTTGCCATCTCCATTTTAGATGTTTTCGAAAATACCCCACCCACTGATATCTTACTTGATAACAACCAAATAGTTGAAGATGCACCTTTGGGCACTGTAATTGGCAATTTTACAAGTGTAGATGCCGATGAAGATTATCACTTTTACGAGTTTGTAGAAGGTGTGGGTGGCAATGACAATAATGCATTTGATTTGGTAGACAACACCTTGGTCTCCAACCTGCTATTTGACTTTGAAACACAAAATACCTATTCCATAAGAATAAGCAGCAATGATAGAAATGGAGGTATTTTAGAAAAAGTGTTTACTATAAACATCATCACCGCTGACCGAAACAACCCACCGAGTGCCATTGTACTTAACAACAATAGTATTCAAGAATTGCAACCTCTTAAAACTTTGGTTGGCACACTTAGTAGCATAGATGCCGATGAGGGAGATGAACATACTTATGCACTTGTAAACGGAGAAGGTGATGTAGACAACAGCGCTTTCACTATAGAAAACACACAATTGCTGAGCAATGCCATTTTCGATTTTGAAGCAAAAAACAGCTACAGCATACGCATTAAAAGTACCGATTTGGCAGGTGATTCCGTAGAACAGGTTTTTGCAATTAACATTTTAGATAGCCTTGAAAACCAAGTGCCTACAGATATCTTACTAAGCAATAGTAGCATTGCAGAAAATAATGCCATAGGAACAAGCATTGGCATTTTTGAAACAAATGACCCTGATGCAAATGATACGCATACTTACCAGTTGATTGATGGCGATGGTAGTGATGACAACAACCTTTTCATTATTGAAGACAATCTATTAAAATCAGCCGTAATTTTTGATTTTGAAAACCGAAGTTCTTACTCCATAAGAGTAGAAGCGACCGATCAAGCAGAAGCCAAAATCGAAAAGGTATTTTCAATTGAAATTGAAGATATATTCGAAAATGAGCCCCCAACAGATATTACACTCAGTGCCAACCAAATTGCAGAGAAAAAACCAATTGGTACTGTCATTGGTGTTTTTAACACTGCTGATGCCAATGTAGAAGACGAGCATACGTACACTTTAGTAAATGGTGAAAACGATGCTGGCAATGCCACTTTTAAGATAAACCAAAACCAACTACTCTCCAACACTGTTTTCGATTTTGAAGTACAAACCAGCTATTCTATCAGAATAAGAAGTACCGATTTGGCTGGCGCTTTTATTGAAAAATCTTTTGAAATAAATGTGCTGGATAGTGCTGAGAACACTCCACCTTCCGATATCTTGCTCAGCGATAGCAGCATTGAGGAAAAAGAACCATTAAATACTGAAATTGGAATTTTTAACAGTGTAGACGCGGATGAAGAAGATACCCACAGATTTAGCCTTGTTCCGGGTATAGGCGGCTCTGATAATCTTGATTTTGCTATTGCAGAAAACAGATTGTTGTCTAGGAAAAGTTTTGACTATGCCGAAAAAAGCGAGTACTCGATAAGAGTTCGTACTTATGATAGCAACGATGGTATTTTCGAGAAGATATTTTCGATTGAAATCCTACCCAAAAATTTATCGCCGGTACTCAATGAAGCAATACCCGACCAAGTTTTTAGTACAGATGAGCTCATCAATTTCAGTTTAAATGCCAATACATTTAGTGACCCTGAAGGCGGAGTGCTATCTTATTCAGCACTTTTAGATAAATCCAACCCTTTGCCAAATTGGCTAAACTTTGAAGCGAGCACGCTCACTTTTGCAGGTAACCCGACAATAGAGCATGAGGGCGACTACCAAATCTATGTAATCGCCAAGGATGAAAAAGGCAATGAAGCCGAAGATGACTTTACCTTGACCATAAAAGCACCTCTTTCAAACGAAACAAAAAGCTTTGATAACACCCTCTCCATCTTTCCCAATCCGGTAAATAACTTGCTTTATTTGGAATTACAAAATAGTGAATTAGGGCATCTTCAAATAGAAATCTTTGCGCTTGATGGCAAACAGGTAATGTCTAGAATCGTCGAAAAATTCAAACGCAAAGCGTCAATCACATTTGATGTATCAAGCCTGAAGTCAGGTATTTATACCGTTGTACTTACTACATCTAAGGGTATAAAGCAAACCCGTATCGTTAAGATGAATGGAGACTAGGCGATTCAATCACAAATTCCACCAATAAGTAAACTTTAAGACCAAAGCCCTGTTTTTAGAAGTAAAATTTTCAGGGAAGTAATTGTCAGTATAGACAATGAACAAATCTGAGGCAGGTTTATAGCGCCACTGAAAACGTACGTTTACATTCATGTTATCCGCTTGGTTGTTGTATTGTACAAAAGTGGTCAAGAACATGGTATTGGTAAAAGTAAGATCTAATCTCGGACTGATCAACCAAAGTTCAGCATCGGAGAGTGGCGCTGGCAAAGAAATATTGTTGTATGCAATTCTCGTGGAAAAGCTGGCAAAAGGCTGGATCCTGTAGCCCATTTCCCACTCTAAACGAAATAAAGTACCTCCATAGTAACCTCCATACCTCGATTCAAATTCATAAGTAAATAAGCTGTTTGGTTTAGATTCATATTCAATGCCGATGGCGTTCCAAGAATGGTCTGATCCTGCAAGCAGAACCTCTCCCCCTGTATTTGTTGGATCAAAATCTTGGCGTAGCTGTAGATAATCGTAACTAGCAAAAAAATTGAACTCGCTCCTATTCAAAAAATCAATGCCGTAACCCACATAACTTTCAGACTCAGTGTATTTGCCTTCGGGGGTAAAAAAAACAGAAGAGCCGAAAAACGGCCCGTGGCTTACAATCTTTTTAGAGTTTTTTGGGAAAAAGCGATAATTCACCTCTGGATTTGCCCGAATATAATCTTTCCTAGGAACGAAACCTGTTTCGGGATTGTAGTTCTCTCCTACATATTCGTGTTCCCATTCAACCGATAGATTCTTTACGTCGTAATTTAGGGCCACTGCATGCATAAATGTTTCTTTATCGGTATCGGGCCTAAAATTTTTATGTAAAATGAATTTTCCTGTCCAAAAATTATTGGCAGATGCTAAATTATATTCTATGCCCAAGTTCCTGTTGTATTTTGAATACTGTGCTTCGCCAGGTTGTGGATCATAGTTGATAGAAGCCTTATCGATGTACATCAAAGAAATATTGGAACGAGCAAAAACCTGCCTCTGTAGGGCAAAAACGGCATAATTCTGTGCCGGCATTCCCAAACTATCTACCTTATTGGTTTGGATGTTCATGGCACCAATGCGCCAATTTTTATCTAGCTTTCCGCTCAATCGTGCACCAAAGCGTATGGGGCTGTCCAAGCCTATCCTTCTCGAAAAAAAAGGGCGAAGTCCTCTAGCACCAAAACTGGCAAACAAATCACTGTTCTCTAGAAAAAACTGACGCCTTTCCGGAAAAAACAGTTCAAACCTACTTAGGTTGGTCACTTGCCTATCCACCTCAACTTGAGAGAAATCTGGGTTAACCGTTAAATCAAGGTTAAGTGCCGAAGTAACTGCTATTTTAGCATCACCACCTACCTCAAACCTACTAGAAGCTGGATCATCATTGTTATAATTTCTTTGCACATCGGTAAGTACATAGGGTATGATGGATACGTTAGCACCCGCTTTTGGTGGTGGGGCATCCCATTGTAAAATGCCCGTGTAAGCCAAAGATGCACTAGGGAACTGCCTAGGTACCGGTGCCCAAGAAGATTTTTCGTTTCTCTTCAAATCTAACCTACTAAAATTAATGCCCCATTGGGTAATTCCTTTTTTATAGCGGATGGTCTTAAATGGGATGGCGGCTTCAAATACCCATTTATCTTCATATTGTCGTACTTTTGAATACCATTTATTATCCCAGCTAAGCTCTACAGAACCGCCATTTGCCATAAGTCCATCCCATTGGGCACCTGCTGCATTGGCCCCAAAAGAAAAACCATTGGTTTGGTCATCAAAAGGGTCGATAAAAACCAGAAAGTTGTCATTGCTCCCAAATGAGAAATCTCTTCGCAGTGACTGCACTGTATTTTTTCCTGGTAAATCCTCAAAACATTCTGCCGCTAAATAGAGAAATTGGTCATCGTAACTCATACGTACCGCTGTTTTAGATTGGGCAAAGCTGGTGTCCATAGGGAGGATCATGAAAAAATCTTTGGCTATTTCAGCCTCTTGCCAGCCGACTTCGTCTAAAATGCCATCTACTCTTATTGGGGAAGAAGTCTTTTTGATGAGTAATTGGTAGGCTTCATTTTTCTTTTGCGCAGAAGCAAAATGCACGAATAATGTGCAGGCTAGTAATATAAAAAATCTCAATGTTTGTGTTGTTTGGCTGCGCCAAAGGTAGTGATTTTACTAACAATACAGGTTTCGTTAGTACACAAAAAGTACAGCTTTAACTGCAAATCACTGCATTATAAGAAAAAGGCTTTCGTAAAAAATCAAAGAACCAGCAGTTTAGATTTTTAAATCAGTTCTCTGTATTACTTTTCTAAGCGGTTTGCCAAGTTCATTTCTACTTAGTAGATTATATCGAACAACAGTCTGTCATATTAACAATATTCTATTCGGATAAAAAAATAGTAATATTCCTTAAAAATTAAAGTCCTATGCATTTTTACCTCTTTAAATAAAGCATAACCTACTACTATACATTTTTATTTTTCACCTCCAAAGGCTGTGGGCCACAGCCCTTATGGTAATTTCCAAGTGGATTTTGCGCCAGTTGCACTGCAAATTTTGAGAAATGTATAATAGCCAGAAAGTATAAAGGAAATAGCTTTTAAAAGGCTTAAATACAGCAAAAGGAGGAATTATGGTACATTTTAAAGAAATTTATAAAATTTTAAAATTTTACAAATCCAAGTTTAAGCCGATGAAGACAGAAATTATAGGGATGATTCAATATATTTTGTATATGACATTATTTACAGATTTTTATTCTGATTAATATTAAAAATTATTATTTAATTTTACAATACACGTAGCAAACAATTGTTTTGCCATAACGTTATTTTTTTGAACTAAGGTTAATAATTCTTGATATAGTGCACTATTTTCTAGAATAATTCAATAACCTTTAGATATTCCGTTCGCGTAATAAAGCTTTCGTAAATTATTTGATATAAACTATGGTAGGTAAAGTTAAATCTGTATTGGTACTTCTTTTAATGTCCGTGTTTACTTTGTTAAGTAGCTGTACATCCAACAACAATTCAAAAACACAACAGGGCAGCTATGTTCAAGAACTACCCGTTATACAGCTGGCCTCTTTAGATACACTACTATATAAAGAATACATTGCAGAAATTAATGCGGTAAGGCACGTTGAAATTAGGGCAAGAATTGAAGGTTTTTTAAATAAAATCTATGTAGATGAAGGGCAAGAGGTAAGAAAAGGACAACCTCTTTTCAGACTCAACAGTGAAGAGTTTGAAGCAGAGCTTGCCAAAAGTAAGGCCAACCTCGAAAATGCCATAGCCAATGCAAAAGCTGCAGCCCTTGAGGTAGACAGGATTAAAATATTGGTAGATAAAAAAGTCATCTCAGAATCTGAATTGGAAGTGGCCAAAGCCAAACTCACTGCAGCCAAGGCCAGAATAGACGAAGCGCGTTCAGCGCAATCCAATGCTGCCATTAGGCTTTCTTATACTTATCTAAAATCCCCTTTCAATGGTATTATAGATAGGATACCTCTTAAAGTGGGCAGCTTGGTTTCTAAAGGGGATTTACTTACAAAAATATCAGACAACAGCAATGTATATGCATATTTTAATGTAG
>CAKZMZ010000221.1 GCA_937129345.1 uncultured Thalassovita sp.
TATCTTCTAACTTTTTGGTTTTCTTTGGGGTAGCAGTTGACTTCTTATTGTTTGCTGAGGTGCCTTTCTTATTTTTTGTTTCTTCGCAACTTAAAATAAAAAAGGTTAAAAGAATAAATGCTAAATACCTGTAATTCATATCATCACAATTTTACAGGCAAATTTAGTGTTTAGATTATTCTATAAGAAGTTTATATAGAGGAATGCGTTGGATAGGCTATTTTTATTTAGAAAGCTTGTGCTACCAATCTCTTTTTAGAGGCTGTGATTTTCTTAGTAGGGAACTCAGGATTTTGCTCTGCTATCTGCTGCTGTTTCTTTTCTTTAGCTTCAATTTTTGCATCCATTTCATTAAAGAAATCTATCATTTCTCTTTTTTGCTTTTTAGTCATGGCAGTGTCTATTTGATTGTAATTTTTCACAAATTTATAATAAAAATAAGCAGTTACTAAAAATAATTAAAATCTATTAACCTGTTTGATGAAAATTAAATCCAATACTATTCAATTGTAAATCTTACATACCTATAAATAGTACAATTTCTTATTTTTTACCTAAGTAAATATCCACTAAATTAGAAAAAACCAAATAATCCTTAAAATGATCGACTTTTCAGAAAAACTTGAAGAGTTCTATGCCATTATGGAAAAACTTCAAGAAAACAGACTCAGGCTCAGCGAAGAATTTGAAAGGTTAACATGGCTCATGCGTGAGTCCAACCTAGCATGCTGAGACCAAAGCAAAAGAGGCTACCCCGAAAAGGTAGCCTCTCTTTTTTGCAATCTCTAAATGAGAATTATTGCACTGGAGGAAAATCATTGCCCGGCGCAGCTTCTAAGGCTACATAGGGCAAAGTAGAATTAAATGTGGCATTGATGGCATCTATAAACAAATTAGCCACAAATGCATGCCCTCGTGCATTAGGATGAACCCCATCTAAGGAAAAGCCACCAAAAGGAGGCGCTAAAGTTGGATCGAGAGCTACGCCATAATAGCTAGAAACCCCATTGGCAGCAAAATCACTAAAAATAGAATTCATGTCTAGCAGGGCTACTACAGTAGCATCTGCATTTACTGCCGATACCTGATTAGATATAATGGTGTTTAGCTCTGTAGTCCTTTGCAGAACTTCTTCAATCTCTAAACTTGTGAGTATATATTGATTTGGGATACCCTGACCTTGCGCCAACCAAATTGGAATGGAGTCTTGTGGGACGGTTAACCCTACCAATTCTTCTGAGGTCATTTGCCTTATACTCGGGATACCTAATGCCGTTAAATCGGGCAAGTCCTCATCTTCAATCAAAAATTGGTTGGGACCAACTTGAAAACTTACAGTAGGCCTTTGCTGACTCTCTGGTAATCCAGGTGTCGCATTGTACTGCTGTATGGCAGCATTGAATTGAGTGTAGCCAGCATTTAAAGAGTCTACTTGTGTTTGCCTTTCTAGAACCAAAGCATTACTAGGAATGGTCTTGAAAAAAGGAATGTCCGTTACATTGGGAATATTGGCAACTACGCCTTTAGCTCCAGAGCCTACTAGTGCACCAAGTGCTTGGGTATAAATGCCTTCAAACAGAGCAGGATCTGTAAATATGGCCTCATTGGTCGCTCCAGATGTGGCATAGCCAAGTACATCGTTATTTCCTATCCATAAGGTGAAGAAGGTGGGCTGCGTGGCCAGTGCATCTCCTAAAATAGTAGAGACGCCCGGCTGGGTAGCAAATCTAGCATACAGTGGATTGAATAAAGGAGAATTGGGATTGCCAGTATCGGGACTCAAAAGTTGGCCTAATAATATGCCCGGTACACCAAAATTATTCAACGCAGACTTATCTCCCTGATACGGGCCGGGGATATCACCCGGTACAGTCGGTTCAGGTAAAGAGTTGGCATTCAGTTTCAGTCTTCCTAAAATAACTGCGCCACCACCTGCTGTTCCAAAAAAACCATTTTCAGAATCGATGTCTGGTTGGTTAAAAGTTCCGCTCGGTGCTCCTGCACCAGAAATCTGCGCCATAGAGCTATGCAACTGAGCAGGAAATGAGAAAGATTGTCCCCTGTTATAGAGAGCACCATCCATAAAACCTGCGGTGAGAGAGTTGCCCAAGGCTACGTAATTACCAAAATCAGCATCGCCTGAGGTAGCTGGCACCGCCGGTGGATCAGCAGGTACAGAAGTAACACCATCCAGTAAATTGTCTTCGCAAGAAAACAGTACAGCTGTAAAAAACAGTAAGTATATATGAAATAACTTTTTCATTTTCATTTATCAGTTTAAGAATTCGTCAAAAGTGATTGAGAAGTAGTACATCTGCCCTACAAATGGAGCGCCTATATTGGTTCTGTAATCATCACCCAAGATATTGGTCCCTCCTATTTTGAAAACTGATTTTAGGGATTTTACTTTATAAGAGATGGCTGCATCAGCTAAGCCATAAGAAGGCATATTGCCCTGACCCCAAGTGTTGAACCAATAGAACTGCTGCTGCCAACGATATGAGATGTTGAAGCCTAGATTCTTGACTATCTCTCTATTGCTAATTGACAAAGAAAAACGATTGTTAGGCGTATTAAAACCTGGTTGGAAAGTAGCTATTTCTGACTCAGCATCATATTCAAAATCGGCATAGTTGTAATTACCGTTCAGCACATAACCTTTGGGCAAGTTATAGGTAATACCAATACCAACACCCAAAGAACGTACTTCCTCACTGGTA
Organism: uncultured Thalassovita sp.; assembly: GCA_937129345.1. GTDB lineage: Bacteria > Bacteroidota > Bacteroidia > Cytophagales > Flammeovirgaceae > Chondrinema. The sequence goes on from CAKZMZ010000221.1 coordinate 2,721, forward strand.
TTAAAGTAAGGTTGGAATGGGGTTCCTGCAGGCAGTGTTTGACCTTGATGCGTTGCTTCTGAACTCAAGAAAACCAATTGCTGGTTGATGAAATCTCGGTACCAGTTTCTATAAAAGTTTACGTCTACCAACATTTTGTTGTCTATAACACCTTTGTAACCAATCTCAAAAGCGGTCAATTTTTCAGGCTGAACAAAGTCTAAATTGACCGTTTCTTGCTGACCTGTTGCTGGGTTTATGATAAAAGCTCCACCGTTGAACAAACCGTAACGAGCCGCATTTTCTTCTGTACCACCGAGCAGGATCCCTGTACTTGAGGGGAAATAAATAAATTGCGCTTGGGTATCTGGATTTCTGAAACCTGTTTGGAAGGAAGTTCTGAAATTATGCGTATCAGCTACCTTTAATACGGCCGAAAGCCTTGGTGTAACCTGTCCTTTAAAGTTTTGGTTTTTATCGTAACGCAACGAACCTGTGAGCTTTAACCTCTCTTCAAACAATCTTTTAGACATTTGCGTGTAAAAACCAAACTCATTGATACCGATTCTTTCAAAGTCGGTTCCAGTTTCAGGGCCTTCGTTAAAAATGGTTCCATCAGAAAACAAGGAATATCTTCTAAAATTACCACCCACCTGAATGTCTATGGCCTCTATATCGGTAAAGTTGTAATTAAACTCTGCATGGTATGTTCTTGATCGGTCAATAAATCTAGCTCCGGGAGGGTTACGCTGAAAATACTGATCCTCTCTCACTTGTCTTACCACCTCGTTAAAAGCATTAGGATCGGCATTGAAGGCCTCTGTACCAGGATAAGGTATGCCCGCATCAGCGGCAGCCCTTGCTGCTCTGTGCGCATCTGCTTCTGAAAGAATGGTTCCTAATGGAATGTTCGGGTTGGCCAAGCCTAAAAGCCCTAACCTTGCTAAGCCGTAGGTTACTCCATAAGTTGGTACCCAAGTTGATTGTGAACCACTAAAGGTTTCATTTGTAAAAGCACCCAGTGCAGACATATTATAAGAATCACCTGCATTTGATAAGGTAGCATAAGCCCTTGCAAAAAAGTTGTCTGATTTTAATTCTACTTTGTGAAATTGTTGTGAAAAACCTCTAATTGCATATTTCTCTGCTCCTTGGTAAATGGTGCTACCCGTACCTAAGCGATAATTGTAAATCGCCTCCAAATTATCATTTATTCTATAATGTAAAGCAGCATCTGCTTTTATGGTCCTTGCTTCAAAATCATCTATCAAATCCTCTTCTCGCATACCCGTACGGGTTACTACCGGATTGTCTAATGTTCTGAAACCAGCAGCTAAGGTAGGGTCGGCAGGTATGCCCAAACCTGCTAAAGCACCGGCTTCTATGGCATTGGCCAAAGCAGTATTTATAGGAACAGTAATCTGGGTCTCGTCACCATAGAGGTTCATACCATCAAAATTGGGGGAGATCCCCGGGTCGTTACTCCTTTCTTGATTGGCAAAGAAACGGTCTGTAGTGTAATCATTACCTACCCAATCTTCCGCATCTAGTATAGAAAAGTTGACTTTAAAGGCCAGTTTATCATTAAATGCCTTTGCCCACCTCACTGATGCTGAATACATCGGATGGGTCCCTCCGGCATCAGAGCGCGTAATACCTGTTTTGGCCTGTGCACTGAGGCCTTGGTACTCAAAAGGACTTTTACTGTTAAAAATCAAGATACCGTTAAAGGCATTGGGGCCGTAAAGTGCAGAACCTGCACCAGGAACCAATTCAACCGACTCGGCATCTAATTCTGAAATGCCCACTAAGTTTCCGGTGGGAAAATTCAAAAGAGGTGCAGAGTTGTCCATACCATCAATTAGTTGTACAAACCTTGTGTTGGCGTTGGTAGCAAAACCACGGGTGTTTACTGAGGTAAAAGTCAAGCTACCCCTGTTTACGTTTACACCTTTGGTAAAAGACAATGCATCGTAAAAATCGGGAGCGGCAGCCTGCTTAATGGCAATAATATCTAGTTTTTCTACCGTAACCGGAGACTCTAAGATATTTTCTTCTACTCTTGAGGCCGAAACAACCACCTCTTGACCCATTATTGCAGTTGGGGCCAATTCCAAAGACAGATTATCTGTATTGCCAGTAATGTTGACTTCTTTGGTCTCGTAACCAATAACCGATACCACTAAATCAAAGGGTGTGGGAACGGAGGTCTGTAATCTAAAGGCACCATCTATATCTGTAGTAGTACCCGTAACTGTGCCTTTAATAATGATATTTGCACCAATTAGGGCGTCTCCGGTTTCTGAATCTGTAACAGTGCCTGAGACGGTAGTTTGAGCATAAAGCCATGTGCTAATACCCAAAAAAAGCAATGTAACGCAAAATTTGAGCGTAAATCTTCTTTTCATAGATTTCATATTTACATTTTGGGAATAAATTTATGTTGTTAATTGTAGCGGCAATTTAGTGATTATTTCACTTCTTTTAAGTAAAGAATCACACCAAAATATCAAATATTAAATTTGTAAATGGTCTTCTTAGTACAATAAAGCTTTTGCTAACTTACTGTAAACCAGCACCAATTTCGCTTTGGCTTAAAGTTAAAAATTTAGCAAAAAAATTACGCTAACTTTGAGAACTCATCATTTAAGGCAAACTTACCTTTGTACAAAATGTTCACGTAAAAAAATCAATAAAGAAATATTTTTATTAAGAATTATGGAAGACCCTTTCAAAAATGATAGACATCATATTGATATGTACAAATCCTTTGCAGAAGAGTGGCATATAAGTGATTTAGAGAGTTTGGTGAAGTATTATGACATATACGAGTTGCGTACTTTTTTGCCAGAAACGCCTACACAAGCAGAGAAACAGACCTTGGGCGACCTCATTGGCGTTACTACTCCTTCTGGATATATGGATTACCAAAAATCCAACAATACCTTTGAACTGATTATGCAGTGGAGAGAAAAGACAGGGAATCTGCAAAAAGACAAAACCTTTTTAAATAGAGACTGAGCTTTAAGTTGATCGTATATCCTAATTTATGTAATAGTTTTACGATTTTTTACCATTTAGAACATCATGAATAACAAAATTTTAGCAACTATTTTTCTCTACAGCATCAAACCTTACGTGAAAAAAACTAATAAAATAGGCAATTTTCTAATTAATCGTCTTAATTCTCGTTAGATTCTTAAACTCTTTAAAGTAGGTAATAAAAAGTAAATATCCCTTTTAATGGGGTATAGTATTTAAGTACTCCAACTCCTACTTTTGTAGAAATAAATATCATACTCCTAGTGTCAGATTGAGGGCGTCACTTATTTTAGTGGCGCTTTTTTTTTGGTAAAATCTTGAATTTTTATCATTTATTCCAACTTTCCTACAATTATCTTGTGTCTGTTTAGTAAAGGTGTTTTTGGAATAAAGAATGATTTGCTATCTTGATGAGATAATTCATTATCGATTTTTTAGCTGCATGAAATGGTTGATGAGGCAAATCTGGTAAAAGGTTGTAAGAAAAATAATCGAAAGTCGCAACAGGCGCTTTATGATCATTACTGCAAAAAGATGTTTGCAGTGTGTTTGCGCTATTGTAGAAAAGCAGAAGATGCAGAAGATGTATTGCAAGAGGCTTTCGTAAAAGTTTTCACCAAAATTTCTTCATTTAGGAGTGAGTCTAGCCTTTATTACTGGATAAAAAAAATCGTTATCAACACCGCACTTAACTACCAACGTAGTAAGCTTTATTTATATCCTATGGTTGATGTAAATGAGTTACACTATTTATCAGAAAAAGAATTTACCCTAAATAATATTCACTATAACGATTTAATCAAATTACTACAGAGCCTACCCGACGGGTGTAGGATTATTTTCAATTTGTACGCCATAGAGGGTTTTCAACATAAAGAAATCGCAGAAATGCTAAGCATTAGTGTGGGGACTTCTAAGTCTCAGTACTCAAGAGCAAAGTTTCTTTTAAAGGAAAAAATCCTAAACACAGAAAAAGTACTTCATGGAAAGTTACAATAAAAAAAATAAGACAGACTTTGAGAACGCGTGGTCAGAGGCATTAGAGAATGCCGAGGCAACGCCTGATTCTAAAGTTTGGCAAAATATTAATAATGAATTGCTCCATGCAGACCACGTGCGATTAAAAGGATATTACAAAACCTATAAAATGATTGCGGCGGCTTCTGTAAGTTTACTCTTACTAGCCGGTACAGCATTTACCTATTTTTACATTTATCAACCCGAGTACAAAAGCTTACAAACCCAAACCGAAACTACTGAAAAGCAGCCTGAGGCAATTGCTAAAAATCAGCAAAATAATATTACTGAAGGTGATAAAAACATCAATAAAGGCAAAAAAAACCAAGAGGTTGAAGAAAGTATTACCGAGAGTTTAGAAAGTGCCCAACAGGAATCATCATTCAACCAAACGCTCTCTAACTCAGACATACTCGTCCAAGATAAAGCCGATACAGAAAAGGTAAATAATACGCTCGTATCAAATTCAAGTTTACCAAGTAAAGCTCAAAAACTGAATGAGCGCGCCCAGCAGAGCACTGATGATGCTTTCCATGCTGTTAGTTCAATAGATATAAAGAAGCATAAACTTGTGGTTTTCTCTAAAAATGAAATGGCATTGCCTCCAAAAATTTATCAGAGAGAACAAAAACAGACTCCAATGCCTAATTATAATCAGCAAATAGTTTTAGCAGAGGAAACCGAGGAAATTGAAATTGTAAAAAGGGATAAGTCAAAAAGATTCTATGCCGATGTAAATGTTTTGACGGATTATTTTAACCCCAATTTAGAATTGAACTCGCCTCAAGTAAACCAAGTAGTGATCGGGCAGTTATCTAGTCTCTCAGAAGAGATGAACACGCAACTGCTCGGACAAGAAAACGCACCATCTGTATCTTTCTCTTATGGTATTAATATGGGCGTAAAGCTGTCGGGTAAATGGATTGTGGAGGGCGGAGTGAGCTATGCTAATTATAACACGCAATCTCTAAGTAACCTTGCCATAGCCAATGTAAATAATGGCATTGCTATGCCCGTTACCATTCTAAACAGACCCTTAATAGACAATGAAACCTATGAGGCTACATTGCTTGATTTAGGCAATCTTTACACCATCAATAACTCTTTTGAGTTTGCCTCTATACCTATAAGGGCGGGTTATATTGTTGGTCTTAAAAAAATCAATCTTATATTAAAAGCAGGCGTTAACACAGGCCTGTTCCTCAGAAATGAAATCAGCGCCAATGATGATGCCTTGGAGCCCTATGTAAACAAACCTAACGATAGCGAATCTCCCTTTAGAAAAGTGCACTTAAACGGATTAGTCTCTAATGAAATCAATTATGCGCTAAACCAAAACTACAGTTTTTCAGTAGCAGCCAACTACAGGTTTGCGCTTAATTCACTCACTAAAGAAGGAGAAAACATCAACAGCATGCCCGACTCTTACGGCATAGGCATGGTTTTTAGGTATCATTTCAATTAAGCAAATCCCTATAAAGTAAATAGGCAAATTAAATCGGGAATTCAACCTCCTTGCACCCCGTATTTTTCTTTCAGAGAGTTTACTAAATCTACATATTCTTGCATGGCGTCTTCTGCAGATTTACCTTGATACCTTTTCCAAAAATCGTATTTGAATTGTCCTTTTATATCAAAAGTACCGGGCCTATCTCCGGTAACATCACCTTCAGTAGCTTGTTTGTATAAACCGTACAATTTTAGCAATTCGGTATTATTTGGTTTGGTGCTTAGGTTTTGTACTTCTTCTCTCGCTTTTTCAAATGTCTCTTTCATCTTGTTATCTATTGTTGTTCTAGGTCAAACAAAAAAATTAAGGTTGGAAGTGAATGCGATTCCTGCAATAGACTGTCTCCGTCATTCATTATTTACCCTTACCCTCACTCAAGTATTTTAAATCTTCAAACTCAATTACGTGACTGCCATATTTTTTAGCCAAAAAACGCTGCTTGTAAAAAAATTGGGCTGCACTACACACTTCTTTGGTAAAATACGCATTAAAACCACTACCGATTACTGCGCCGTGTACAGGAAAGCCCTCTCCTACTTTCGCTTTTAGCAACTTAATGCTTATAGAACTGCTAAGCGTAGAAAACATACTCAAAAAAGCTGCTTTAGACAAAGTCACCTGTCCTTCACCTGTCATTTGCTTGGTTTGATCTATTAATCTTTTCATTACATGTTCACGGGCCGTTCTGCTATTGGTGGCAGCATACTCCAAGATATTTAGAGCAAATAAGCGCTCTCGTTCTATGCTAATGTCAAACCCGTAATGGGCAGCATATTCGCTTACCGCTTTTCTGTTGAGATTTACCAAAGCCACTATATCTTTTGGCATGCTGTGCAAACTTAAAGCAGACGTATTTTCCCCCTCAGTGCTTACCAGTGATTGGTATTTTTGGCAAATGTCTTTTACCAAGGGATCTATGTCTTCTAAATGAAGACTAGAGATATCTTCTGGCTGAGCTATTTGCTTATAACCTCTATCCCTGTATCTATCAACTACCTGATCGAACAAATGCGGATCTACCTTAAAACCTTCTAGTTGTTCTTGGATCAAGGCAAATGTTTTTTCTTTAATAGCGTCTAAATGTGGCATTTGCTTTAAAAAATCAGCAGCTTTTTCAAATGGCATCTGTACATTTTTAAACCATTTATTTAGTTTGCTGCCGTGCCCATTTCCGCTTTTGCTTAGCTCTTGTAAAATTTTTATTTCATAATCACTCGGCGCTTCATTGGGTTCTTCTCGTTCCATAATCGAAGTAAATCTTAGTAGCGGCATTTAACTATTGTAGTCAGATTATTTTGATTTTAACTGTGGCGTTCACTTCCATGCTCTGACTTAATTCGTATCAAAAATACAGTAATTATTACAGCAATTACAATAAATTATCTATACTTCGCCCAAGTATGATAAGCATCATAGTAAAAGTAAGGCATAGTACCTATTTTGTTGCAAATCACATATTTAAACCACTAAAAAAACAGTTGCATTATGCCACACCATAACAGTTTGATAAGCGATTTTTTGATGCAAGAAAGGATTGCCGTTGTCGGGGTCTCTAGAAGCGGTAAAGCCACTGCTAACTTTATTTATGAAAAACTTAAAGACGAAGGTCACACTGTATATGCTGTTAACCCTAATGCTACAGAAATCAATAATGAAGTAGTCTATCACGATATTATTTCTATACCGGGTGGTGTGCAAGCAGTAGTGATTGCGACGCATCCCGAAGTTACACTAGACATCATGAAACAATGCGCAGGCATGGGGGTAAAATATGTTTGGATACACCGCTCGTTTGGTCAGGGCAGTTATAATAAAGAAGCCGCTAAGTACGCCAAACTCAGGCATATCAACCTAATAGAAAACGGTTGCCCCATGATGTACCTATCTCCTGATATCGTACACCGATGTATGAAGTGGATACTGAAAAGCACAGGCAGAAATCCGGAAAAGCAAATCATAAATGCATAGATGCAAAATCTCATTTTCTATTTTGGAAAGAACAATTGTTGTTGATTAAATAAAATTTTATCTGAACGGGCCTTTTACGCTTTGATACTACCTGCTTATTTACTTAAATTGGTAGTTTATTAAACTTTGACCTGCTTTGTCTCTTACAAACAATCCTTCTGCTGTTTTAAAAAAAAATGACCCAAAAACAGTCAATGCTTGGTGTTCTTATGATTGGGCCAATTCTGTTTATAACCTAACGGTAACAGCGACTATTTTCCCTGTATACTACAGCAGCGTTACGCGAGAGGCTTTTGGTTCCGATGCTGTTACTTTTTTCGGCATCTCTGTAGAAAACTCGGTGCTCTACTCCTATGCCATTTCTTTTTCGTTTTTGGTAATTGTATTTCTGTCGCCTGTGCTCTCAGGCATTGCCGATTACAGCGGCAAAAAGAAACGTTTTATGCGCGCTTTTACCTATACCGGCTCATTGGCGTGCTTTGGCTTGTATTTTTTTATGGGCGAAAATATTGAATGGGGCATACTTTGCTCAGTAATCGCTAGCATTGGCTATGCAGGGGCTTTGGTATTCTACAATGCTTTTTTACCAGAAATTGCCACTGCTGACAAAATGGACAGCTACAGTGCTAGAGGGTTTGCCATGGGCTACATTGGCAGCGTTATTTTACTATTGGCCAACCTATTTGTTATCAGCAATTTTGAGCAATTAGGCATAGCCGATAAAGGCGCTGCTACCAGAATGGCCTTTTTGCAAGTAGCCATTTGGTGGTTCGGCTTCTCGCATATCGCACTCTACTACCTGCATGATAGACCTACAGGCAAAAAACTAAATACCAAAGTAATCGGGAAGGGCTTTCAAGAAATAAAATCTGTAATCTCAAAGCTAGGCAAGCAAATCAATACACAGCGGTTTTTATTAGCCTTCTTTTTTTATAGTATGGGCGTGCAAACGGTTATGCTCTTAGCACCTCTTTTTGGAGAAAAGGAAATTAAAATGGAAGGCGAAAAGCTCATTTTAGTAGTGCTCATTTTACAAATTGTAGCCGTATTGGGTGCTTATGTATTTGCGTTGATCTCAAAGAAATTCGGCAATAAAACAGGGCTCATGCTAGCCGTAATTATTTGGATGGGCGTTTGTGTTGGCGGTTATTTCCTCCAAAAAGAAACTGAGTTCTATATGTTGGCCGTGGCACTCGGCTTTGTAATGGGCGGCATACAATCCCTTAGTCGCTCTACCTATTCTAAAATGATTCCTGAAAACTCAGTAGATACCGCCTCTTACTTTAGCTTTTATGATATTAGTGAAAAAGTAGCTATTGTACTAGGCACTTTCTCTTACGGCTTTATTGAACAACTCACCGGTAGCATGCGCAACAGCTTATTGGCCATGATGGTATTTTTTTTAGGTGGCTTAATCTTTTTAGCCATGGCACGTCTCCCCAAAACCACCGATTGATATGATTTATGCTTTTCTTAAATGGTTGGTTAAGATTGCAAGCAGGATTTTTTTTAGCAAGGTAGAAGTTATAGATAAAGCACGCATTCCAAAAGGTGGGCCACTCATAGTAGTCGCCAATCATCCCAATACCTTTATGGACCCCATTCTTATTGCTGTATTATTAAAACAGCAGGTGTATTTTTTAGCCAAGGCCACTGTGTTTGGCTCACCTTTACAAAACTGGATACTCAGCCATGTTTTTAACATGATTCCGGTTTACAGAAAGCAAGACCTACCTGAAGGCCAAAAAGCAGACAACAATGCCATTTTTGAAAAATGCTTTAAATTTTTAGCTAAAAAAGGCACATTACTCATTTTTCCGGAAGGTACCAGTGTGATGGAAAAAAAGCTAAGAGAAATTAAAACAGGCACTGCTCGCATAGCCCTTGGCGCTGAACAACAACATAACTTTGAGCTTGGTCTTCAGATTTTACCCGTAGGGCTTAATTATCGAGGCGGACAGTATTTTAGAAGCGAGGTCAGTATTGAATTTGCTAAGCCAATCTCTGTAAGGCAATTCAAGGAGCAATACCTCGAAAACGAACGCGAAACAGTTTCTACTCTTACCGAAGAAATAAGGCTGGCATTAGAAAAACAATTGGTCTTGGCCAAAGATAAAAACCAAGAACGCATGCTAGAACGGGCAGGAAGTATCTTCCAAAAAGAATTGACTGATGATGTGGATATTTCTGGCCACCAACTCCAAAAAGCGATGGCTGAGGCACTGGTATTTTTTACTAAGCATGATGCCACCTTTATTGCTGATTTACAAGTAAAGCTAAATGCTTATTACAGAAAACTGAATTATTTAAAACTTAAAGACCAACACTTATCCAAACAAAACTTGGCGAGCAATCTATGGGGCAAATTCTTATCTGTTGGCACATTTCTTTTTTTGGGCGTTCCTTTCTGGCTTTTGGGCGTGCTCATCAATTACCTGCCTTACAAAGTGCCTGCTTTCGTAGCTTCTAAGGTATCTAAGCATATTGAGTATAGAGCACCTGTTATGCTAGTGGTAGGCATGTTCGTTTTTTCCATTTATTATACTATTGCCTTGGTAGCCTTGTGGCACTTCACACAAATAACTTGGTTAACCCTTGGCTTTATACCTGTAGCAGTGGCAACAGGCTTTTTTGCGATGTACTATTGGAATGTTTTCCAAGAAAATCTCATCAACCTCAAGCTTTTATACCTTTTTAAAAAAGACAAAGAATTGATCAAATCGCTAATAGAAGAAAGGAAAGACATTTACTATATGCTCAAAGATGCCAGCAAGAAATACCTTGATGCATAGCAAATGAGTTCAAGCGAGGACGCTTGATGTGATGTGAAATTCAAGTTGAGGTGAGAATGTTCAAGCGAGGACGCTTGAACGAAACACGGACGCTTGATAAAGTCGCTTGAAAAGAATCATTGCCATTATCCTCAA
>CAKZMZ010000222.1 GCA_937129345.1 uncultured Thalassovita sp.
GCCTTCAAACTACCTTGCGGTGCTGGTTCAGTAATGAACCGGTATTGAGCGGACAAGGAAAAGGCGATATAAAAATCGTTAGGTATAGATAAGGGAGATGAACGAAAGTGAACCTCTGTTGAAGTGCCGAGAAATTGAACATACAATCAAAACCGAAGTGTTGTGGAACTTTGGGACGAGTATAGCGGCAACCTGTTTACTGGCTATATGGCTGTCGTCATTAAGGGGGCATGAACCTTATCTGGGCTCGATTATGGAACTTGGGAAGTCCTATAGGGATGTTGGTCATTAAAATACCTTCCTCCAGTGGAGTGGGGAAATGACAAAGGGAAATACCGAAAGGTAGAATACCAATGCTCTGTAGGATGGCGGATTAAGCCGTAGTAGTGCAGAAGCTTTTGTAATGAAAGTGGAGCGAAGGGCTTAAGTTACACAGTTTAATCAAACTTTTACCAACTCAGTAAAGAGGATGAGCAAAAGGACAGAGAACAAATCGATACCTGTGACCAAACAGATGGTATGGCAGGCGTACAAGAAGGTCAAACGAAACAATGGGAGTGCAGGGATAGACCGAGTAAATCTGGAGGCATTCGGACAAAACTTGGACAAGAACCTGTACAAACTATGGAACCGTTTGGCATCGGGCAGTTATTTTCCACCTGCTGTAAAGGAGGTGACCATTCCTAAACGTGATGGGAGGCAACGCAAGTTGGGTATCCCTACGGTAGGGGACAGGATTGCTCAACAAGTAATCAAGGACTACTTTGAACCACGTCTAGAGGCAGAGTTCCATGAGGGTTCCTATGGTTATCGTCCTAATAAGAGTGCCCATCAAGCCATAGCTGCAGTACAAAGTAATGTACGCAAATATGGTTGGGTGATTGATATGGACATCAGGGGTTTCTTTGATGAGATGGACCACGAGCTGCTCATGAAAGCATTGCGCAGACATGTAGAAGAGAAGTGGGTTTTGATGTATATCAAACGCTGGTTAGAAGCCCCCATAGTGAAACCGACAGGAGAAACTGTCTTCAAACAGGGCAAAGGTACACCTCAAGGCGGTGTCATCAGTCCATTACTGGCCAATTTATATCTTCATTATACAATGGATAAATGGCTGGACATGTATTATCCACAAAATCCATTTGTGCGGTATGCAGATGATATCATCGTCCATTGTACAGGTCAAGGAGAAGCTGAAAAGCTCTTAGACCAAATCAAAGGGCGACTTAAGAAGTGTTCCCTTGAATTACAGGAACAAAAGAGCAAGATAGTTTATTGCCAAGATTATCGCCGCAAACCACAGAGAACTTGCAAGAAGTTTGAATTTCTAGGCTTTAGTTTCCGACCTGAATCACTTCCTTCTAGGAAAGGAGGAATGTTTTTGGGATATACATGTACAATAAGTACGGCTTCCCAGAAGAGAATCAATGAGGAAATCAAGCGCACCAGGTTTCATCGCCGAAGTGAAGCAGAGATAACAGACCTTGCAAAACAATTTAACCCTAAGATACGGGGATGGGTAAATTATTATGGGAAATATGGCAAGAGGGGATTAGAGAAAGTATTCAGGGTTTTCCATGAACGGCTGGTCAAATGGGTATTGAACAAATACAAAGGCTTTAAGATGCAAATCCATAGAGCTTACAAATACCTTCATGAACAAAGGCGTATGAATCCTTCACTATTTTATCATTGGGAAAATGGTTACAGTATTTGATTGTATAACAAGAGCCGTGTGAAGGGAGACTTTCAAGCACGGTTCTGCGAGAGGTTTGGGGTGAAATTCCCCTTACCTACTTGACTTTAACGTAGTGTAATGCGGTTGTAATGAGAATGAGCAATTGCATTGCGCCATTTATAATACGATAAATACATAAGCCCTACCGTAATCGGTAGGGCTTTCGTTTTTCATGTATATTCTTCAACAAGTTTCTGTATCTCCTTATCAGAGATGGAGTCTTTTTCGCCCTTGTTGTAGATAGAGAGCAGTAGCACGGTCTCTTCATCAATCTGTACATAGGTAATGACCCTTGCCCCGCCAGATTTGCCCTTTCCCTTGGAGGCGACCGCCAAACGTATCTTATAGACATCATGACCGAGTGGCGTGCCAAGGGTAGGCTTTTCTGAGAGTTCCTGCCCCAATATCTCCAGTTCGTTCTTGAGTGACCGATATTTTCTGGTGAGTCGTTTGGCCTCTTTCTTGAAGTTGTCAGAAGCGATTATCTTAAAGCTCATCGAGAAAATCGTTGAACGGTGTACCCTTTGACTTACCTTGCTTGATAAGCTCCATTTCCTTAAAACCTTGTCTAAGGTTGGCGATTACTTCTTCCTTGGTATCTTCCTCATCCTCCACCTGTACAAAGCCCAGGCTCTTGATGAGTTCCATAAAGAAAGTATATCTGTTTTCCGGGACCTTGATCGTTATCTGCTTCATTATCTGTTCTGCTGATTGTTCTTGTAAATCCTTTCTACAATTCCTGTCCATATAGCACTACTTTAATCGGTGGTGCTCTGATTTTTTAGAGCGCAGCTACATTTTTATGGAAGAATTCCTTAAACTTTTACCTGTATTCATATCCGATAAGATGTATATGTAAACAAAAACTACCTTATATAACAAATTTAGGTAAATATCAGGTCAAAAAATAATCGATAAGCACTTGCATTAATGAAATCATAGGATATGTTTGTATCCAATTGTTATAAAACTTTTTTTAAAAAAAAACGCTGTTTGGCATTTGCAATGCCGAAAAAAGTTACAATCGATGTCCCTACCGCCCCAGATAGCGTTTATCACCAAGATGCCGTTGCCCGTGGGTTCATAGAAGATAACGTAATTACTAAAAGGTTTGTCATTTCCTCACATTTGTGGAGCGTTTTTTTTGTAAATGCGTTGGAGCAATGCATCTTTAGAAAGTGAAATGGGCGCACCTGAATTTTTACTGCTCTCGATAGTATCCCTCAAATCTTCCAACTTATTGAGGTATTCGTTCAGGCTAGGGGCGAGCACTTTCTTTATATCTTCGGGCAGTCCTTGCAGTCGGTTTATAAGGGCATCCATTTTGGTAGTGTTCATATGATCTGGTTTATCCATACAAATCTGATATAAGTGCTAAAATGCCCATTTGAAATCGGCATATGTAAAAATATTCAAACTATTGGCAAAAACAATCCCGAATAAAGCTATGAAAAGAGACCGTTAGGATACAAAGACACCAACAAGTTATAGAAAAAGGCCTTGTCATATAAACTTGTGACAGCACAATAACAAAAGAACACTACTTTTTTTTCGTTCATCACCAAATCAAATACAGATTCGGTGTTTAAAAAATACATTCAATCCACTCTTTTTACTTTATTGATAATCAGTCCATTAGCTGCTTTTTCTCAAAGTGATATTTATAATAGGGCTATGTTCCATTTGCTCAATAGGGAATTACAGGAGGCTGAGCTTACATTGGATTCTGCCTTGGCGTACCAAGATATAAAAACATCTGCTACAGCATGGCTCCGCAAGGGAGAAATTGCTTACCGATTATCAAAAAATCCAATAAAATATACCAATATAATAGTAAAAATTAGCGAAGCAATATCTTGCTTTGAAAGGGTTAAAATGCTGAGTAAAATAGGTGATGAGCATTATCGACAAGCAGAAACTTACTTACTAAAAGTATGGGAGTTAAGCCTGAAGGAAGCCATGCAGTATTATGATAGGGGAGAGCACCAGTCTGCGCGTAAATTCTGCAATTTGTCCAAACAAATCCTACCTGAAGAACTCACATCTTATCTGCTATTGGGCCACATAGCACATCGTTTAAAAGACTATCCTTTAATGATGCAAAATTATGCTAAGCTGATACATTCGGGCTATTACAGAGAAGAAGTCTTGTCAAGAATGTTAGCTTATAAGCTAGAACAGGCCGATTTCATTGGTTTTATTAAATTAACAGATGTGGCTGCTGAGGCTTTTCCTGAAAAAAATAATTATTTTTTAAAAGAAAAAATTATCCGACTACAAAGTAAAAATCAGTGGAAATTGGCGACTACAGAATTGCAAAAACTCGAGAAGCATTATTTTGAATTATTTGATTTCAGCTATTTAAAGGGGGTTAATGATATAAACAGCGGACTACTAAAAACCGCTTACAAACAATGTAAAAAGTTAGCGCCTTCAACAGATGCCCAAAAAATGCTTGTAGCAGAATTGTTGTTGATATTAGCAAAAAAAATAATTACACAACAATCTGACAAAGACGGTAATGCTTCGCTCTCAAAAAAAAGCAAGAAACTATTGGCAAGGGCAAGGCAGTATTTAGAAGCCGTAAAAATTACTGATGAGAATATGCCTCATGTCAGAAATAAGCTAAAAATAATTGGTGCATATTTAGGGCAGTAGTAAGAGAAGAAATAAAACAAATCGTTACTTAACATAACGTTGATTATACACTTAAAGCTGATTTTGGACTATAGACGATTCCTTTTAGCTATAAATGCACTTCGGCAATACTAGCCGTTTCTACTGACGACATATCATCGTTTAAAATTTTTTCGAATAAAAACTTTTTGAAAAGATTCAATTCGCCCGTAGTAAAAAATTGTAATCGCGTTGTAGTCTGCACAGTGATATTCGACTGTAGCAAAAGTTTTTCGACCTGCCGAGCCACAGCTCCGGCTGAGTCAATAATATTGACAGCAGCTCCACAAATTTTTTGTATTTCTGCAAAGATCAACGGATAATGCGTACAACCCAAAACCAAGTAATCGATATTCTTGTAATCGAGTAATTGAAGGTATTCTAATATCAACTTTTCCAATTTCTCTGATTCATTACCCGTCTCAATCAATTCTACTAAGCCGTGTCCTGCTACCGCGTTGACCTTTACATTTTTACCATATTTTTGCGATGTTTTTAAATAATGTTTGCCAATTAAAGTGTTCGCTGTAGCCAAAACACCAATTACTCCTTTTTGGGTATTTACTGCTGCTGGTTTTACCGCAGGTTCTAAACCCACAAAAAGAATATTTCTATGTTTTTTACGAAGTTCGTGAATGGCCACTGCAGTAGCTGTGTTACATGCAATTATGATGATCTTGCAAGATTTGTCTATTAAAAACTCAACACACTTTTCGGTCAGTTTAAAGATCTCGTCTTGATTTTTATTTCCATAAGGGCAGTTTTTCTGATCGGCCACATAAATGATAGATGCTTTAGGCAGTTTATTTTTAATGGCACGCCAAATAGTAAGCCCCCCTACTCCAGAATCAAAAATGCCTATAGGATGATTTGACATATATTTTTATAAACTTTGCCAATTAAACATATTTTATGGATATCTCACTAACAACACCCGCTTTGCTGTTTCCTGCCATCTCTTTGTTGCTTTTGGCCTATACCAACCGATTTTTAGCCATAGCTTCTTTAATTCGTGGCTTACACGCACAGTATCAAAAGGAGAAAAACAGTTTGATTTATGGGCAAATAAAAAACCTCAAACTTAGGCTCAATCTTATTAAAAATATGCAGACATTGGGCATTTCTAGTTTATTTCTCTGTGTTTTATGCATGTTTTTGCTCTATGCAAAATGGATTTTAATCGGCGAAATAATATTTGGAATTAGTTTGGTTATGCTAATGATTTCCCTCTCTATGTCGATTTGGGAAATACTAATTTCTGTAAAAGCCTTAAATATCCAATTAAGCGACTTGTCAGAAAAATAGAATTTCTATGGTTACAATTTTTGTAGAATTTTGTGTCTTTAATCTACAAATAAATGGCTACCTCGCTAATTTACATTTTTTGCAACAATAATCTCTCATTTAATGACCTGCATCAACCTATAACAAAATATATGTCATTTTTATGCCTATAGCTTCCGCTTATATTTACTAAAAACTTAATTACCATGACCAAGATACTTTGCCCAGTTGATTTAAAAGAAGCATCGCTAAACGCACTCAATTACGCAGCAAATTTTTGTAGGCAAACCGCAGGCGAGCTAACCATTTACCACGCCATAACCGAAGCCGTTGTAGTTGACAGAGAAGATTTAATGACCGATGAACTCTACAACAAAAAAGTAGATGCTGAAGATGGCTTAAATAAAATCTGCAAAGAAGTTAGAAATAATTTCAATATCCCATGTAATTATGTGGCAGAAATTACTGGTTTAGAAGAAGGCATATCAAACTTTGCGAAAAAGCGCGAATTTGATTTGGTTATGATGGGCACCAAGGGCGCCAACAAATTGAGTAAATACGTACTTGGTAGCAATTCTGTACATGTTATAGATAAGTTAGATTGTCCTGTTTTGGTGGTTCCCGTAGAGTATTATAATACAGAGATTCAGAACATTGTGTACGCTACCAATTACGAAAAAGGCGATGATGAAAGCATAACCGAATTGTTGGGCATAGCTAATGAGTTAGGCGCAAAATTAACTATTTTGCATGTGAGCCACAGTGGCAGCCCTGCTAAATTAGATGTGTTTAAATCGTATCAAGACTATGTGTATGAAGAGTTTTATTACGATTTAAATGTGAAATTAGAACAAGTGGTCTATGATGATGTAGAGCAAGGCATTTTAGATTATATGGAAAAAAACAAAGGCGATATGCTGGCCATGCTTACCAAACACCGTGGCCTATTAGGCAAGATTACCCATGATAGCCTAACCAGGAAGCTCGCACTTCTAGCAGAATACCCTTTGTTGGTTTTCCATAAATAAAATGGAAGAGTGATGTAATAAAAAAGCCTGAACGTAACTTATTCAGGCTTTTTATTTTCTCTCAATTTAGAAGAACCGCTTTCTTGCTTTGTTTGGGAAGTTGCGTTTGCTGGGCGTACGCTAAAATTATGTAATCCTTTTCCCTTAACTATCGTAAAATCGCTATTGGTCGCTGACATAATGTATTATTAGTTTTTAACATTAATAAAACGTAATATATTGACCAATATACGATTTTTTTAAGCAGATTGTTCACGTTGTTAAGCTTTGATAACGCTAGAGTAAAGTAGACTTTGCCATTCAAATCCACTTAGGTTATAATTTCTAAGCTTGTTCTTTTTGTAAATCTGCAGCTACTTGGGCCACTTCTTTCCAAACCCTAAAAACATTTTTGTAGCAAATCTTTTCAATATCTTCTTCAGAATAGCCTCTTTTAAGTAATTCTAGTATTAAATTAGGATACATAGAAACGTCCTTCAATCCTTCAGGCAGTGTATCTCCAACGCCATCGTAATCTGATCCAAAACCAACATGGTCTACCCCCACCAAACTGACTACATGATCTATATGATCGGCTACTTTCTGTACGTCGGAGTAAGGAGGATTTTCAGCATTTACTTGCTTTGCATAAGCAGTTACAGCAGAATCTCGGTAATTGGTGTATCCATTTTCTGCCATAAAGTCTCTTACTTTAGACCTATTTGCCCGGCTCACTTCTCGCAAAGAACCATCAATAAAAGTAGAACCAAAATTAATTTGGATAACTCCCCCATTTTCTGCCAGTTTTTTGATCATATCGTCGTTCATATTTCTTTCGAAACCTGGGGTAAACTCCCTGCAAGATGAGTGAGAAGCTATCGCAGGCGCCTTGGTCAATTTCATTACATCATAAAATGTACTATCAGAAATATGCGATACATCTACCATGATTCCAACGCGGTTCATTTCTTTTACAACTTCTTCGCCAAATGGGCTAAGGCCATTCCAAGTGTAAGTAGAATCGTAAGAAGAGTCGCAAATTTGGTTGTCGGTACTATGGGTTAAAGTAATGTAGCGGATGCCCTTTTCGTAAAAATATTCAACATTACCAAGGTCATCCATAATGGGTGCGCCGTTTTCCATGCCCATTGGCAGAGATATCAGGCCCTTTTCAAAGTTGGCCTCTACGTCTTCCGGTGTTTTGGCCAAGGCAAATTTGTCGGGGTGCTCCACGGTAATATTTTCTACAATGTCTATTAAAGAATCGGCCAACACTTTTGCAGTGCCATCTTTTTGCCTTGAAGATGGAATGTAGATAGACATAAAAGGCGCATCAAGCCCACCTTCCTTAGCTTTTACATAATCGAAATTACCATCGGTACGGACAGATACATCCTCCATAATTTTTTGAAAGCGGAACATTTGTACTACCAACCTAAAGGGTAGATCTACGTGGCCGTCGGTAATGATATACTTTTTGGCCAAAGCCTCTGCTTCTTCTAAGGTGGGTTCAGATACGTTTTCCTCCGCCCTTTGCTGTCCGCAAGAAAATAGTAATGTAATGATAGAAATGGAAATGAGAAAATTGCTGATTTTCAACATAGTTTCAGTAGTTTCATTAAACAATAAAAATGGACTTAGTTTTTGAAAAGTCTCAGAGTAGTTAGGTGTATTGGTAGGCTTTACAAATTTATCATTTTTTAGAATATTCTTCCTTTAAGCTCTTTGGTTTTGATAAAAAGAGTACAAAAAAATACAAAAACCAGGCGGCAAGCATGCCTGCAATCAAATAAAGCGTCCAACCGAGCATAAAATTACCTTCAGAGTTTTGGTTGTAGAGCACTCCATAAAAGACACAGAGAAAAAGATTTAAGATAAAGGCAAGGCCGCGGGTCCAAGCTTTAACCAAAAAAAAGAGTTCTTTGGTCGATTTTTTATTTGTAAGCCATATCTTTTTATTGGGTATAATAACTCCTTCTTTAGGAACAAACTGAATGGCCTTGCCCGCTATATTGAGCACTATGTTTAAAAATAAAAGTAGACCTGCTGTATAGTAAAAATATAGATTTCTTGTAATAACAAAACCATTATTCTGTACATCTCCAATGTTTACATTAAGGGGTAAATTGGCATAGGTAAGCAAGATTATCGCAAAACATGTCAAAAACGAAAGCATCCATAATGGTTTTATTATCTTCATATTCGGGGAAGTTTTTTTATTAAAAAACAGCCCGCGGGTATTTTCGCGGGCTTCTTTTTCAGTATACTAAGCCAAAATCTGATTGGTATGGTCCTTAGTTTTCACTTTTTTGATGATGTCCTCAATTTTTCCTTCTTCATCAATAACAAAGGTGGTTCTTACAGTGCCCATGTATTTTTTGCCATACATAGATTTTTCTCCCCAAGTGCCATATAAATTATGTACTGTGTGGTCCTCGTCTGA
>CAKZMZ010000223.1 GCA_937129345.1 uncultured Thalassovita sp.
TACATGTTCGGCAACATCAATAATAGCCCTTGCGAAGCTGTAAATGTGGTGGTTAATGCCCCACCAGAAAGCGAACCGTGAATTGCTCCTGCTGCGCCTGCCTCAGATTGCATCTCTATTACCTGTAATGGCTCGCCAAATATATTTTTCTTTCCTCTTGCCGCCCACATATCGGCTTTTTCGCCCATATCAGACGAAGGTGTGATGGGATAAATTGCGGCTACTTCACTAAATGCATAAGCAATATTGGAAGCGGCCGTGTTGCCATCACAGGTAATCATTCTTTTTACCTGACTCATATCTCTATAATTTTGGGTTAGACCTTTAATTCATCAAAGTTTCATTGAACTATGATATCGTGAATATAGAGAGGTTGTTCCGGCTGACTCATGAGTAAAGTCAGGCCGAGGGTTGATTTATATCAAAAGATGCGTTTGTGGTTCGAGGCGTTGGTATTGGCAGTTCTGTATCTCAATGAAATGAGTTTATTGCCTCGTCAAATCTTTCAGTAAGCTTTTTTATTTGCAAAAAAAAGCCGCCCAAATAAATTGAGCAGCTTAATGTTAGTTGTTTTCTAAACGCTGTATATTTATTCGTCACCAGTATCGCTACGCACTTTAATTACAAAGGCGGTAGTTTGCTGCATAATTTTGTCGTACTTTAACTTAACATATTCTGCATCTTTAAGCCTAATGGCATTTTTGCCCTCTTCTAAATATTCAATAGAAAACAAAAGACCTTCTAATTTGGCTACGGTGGCCGTATATTGCACCCATAGATCTTTTGAGTCAAGCATTTTTTGGAGTATACCGATGATGGTTAAAAAACCAGAAATCACCAATGCAATGGTGTTGAAGGTTTTTTCTAGGCCTTCTAGATGCAGACCTAATAAGACCGTGATGATTGCTGCCAAAAACGTAGACATCACTCTAATAATAAAAGCACGCAATTTATTCTTTTTACGCTCTTTTTTGTAGAAATCTATATCGTTGCTGATGCGTTTTTTTATAATATTCAATTTACCCTGCGCCTCATTCAATTCTTCTTCAACCTTCGGTTCGTATCTCTCTTTGCTAACGTCGGTAAGTACGTAGTGATAACCCGTATCAGGAATGTTATCGTCTTCTGTAGGGGGTACTATTTTAGGCAAAGACGGTTTTTCTTTTTCGGTAGGCTTACTAACCGCCTTTTTTTGTAAAACTTCTTGTTCCATGTTTATAAAGTTTGTTGTTAATTTTGAGAGTTGTCATTTTAAAACTCCACTTATTAATCATTTTTGTAAAAAAATATTTTGACTTTTTCTCAACAAAATGATTCATACTAACCTTAAAACATACATAGGATGTATTACACATTGAATTAAAATTTTTAAGATTGGATAGATTTTTCTTAATTTAGGCAAATCCAATCCTAATTTTTTCAACTAAGTAAATTTAAAGCCTTTAACCTCTGAGCTCAGATGAAAACTATTGAAGAATTCACTCTAAAAAACATGATTGTTATTGAAAAGTACCTCAATAATGAAATGACAGAAAAAGAAAAAGCCAAGTTCTTAACTGAACTAGAAGAAGACGATGAACTCAGAGAAGACTTTGAATTGGCAAAGGCATCCTTAAAAAGCGAAAATAAAAATCAATTTAGGCCGATAAGGCAACATCAGAAAAATCTATTTGATTTACCTGTCTTTTCAATCAATAAAAAGAGATCTCTCGGAAAGAAAATCACAAAAGATGGTTTACTCTATATCACAATAGCCACTTTAATGCTTACAATCTGTGGCATTATTCTTTACATTATTGCTTAATTGATACATAAGTGATCATTTTATTTTAAGTAAATTTTAGAAGAGCTTCACTTAAAATCTTAAAGCTATAATTGCTTTGCCCTCTCACTTAAGTAGAATAGAAAAGCCTAAACACTATTTTTTATTCTTGATGTAGTAGTTTTGGGTAAAAATATTATGGAACTGAGGGATTATAAATTTGGGGTAATTGGCGGAAGCCAAGGTATGGGCAGTTGGTTGGTAAAATATCTTAGTAAAAAAGGCTACCAAGTCAAGTTTACATCAAGAGACGATGCAACACAATTTGCGTCCAATACAGAGCTGGCCACTTATGCTGATGTAGTTTTTGTTTGCGTTCCCATCACGCAAATGATTTTGACCATTAGAGAGGTTTTTCCATATCTGCACAACAAAATTTTACTTGAGGTTTGTTCTGTGAAAAAAATGGTCATCGACCAATTTGATGAACTGCGAGAGGAATTCCCCGAGGTGCAGACCGAGTTTCATTCAATACATCCCATGTTTTCTCAAAGAATAAATACCCTTGAGGGACAAGTCATTTTACACAACCACAGCCACAATGATCAAGGTTTTTACAACAAGTTGAGCAAATGCTTTAAAAACGACAAAGCTAAGCTCTATGAATTGGACTACATTAAACACGATAAAATTATGGGCGTTGTGCAGGGGTTGAACCATTTTAATGTTTTTGTAAGCGCTCGAACATTAGAGCAAGCAGGCAATAGCCTAGGAAAAATCAAAGATTTCTCATCTCCGCCCTATCGCATATTCTTAATATTTTTCAGTAGATATGTGCTACAGAACCCTGCTTTGTATGCCGATATACAAATGAATAATGAGTTTGTGCCCGAGGTTTTATCTATTTTTAAAAAAGAAGTGGATAATTTGTTCAATATTATCTTAAATAAAGATAAAGCAGCTTTTATTAAATATGTGGAAGACACCAAATACTACTTTGAGGAAAACCGAGAAGACACTGGCATTTCTAACCACTTAATAGAACAATTAGGTATTTATATTAACAGGCATAAGTAAGTCAATTAGGTGTCTAGATGATCTCCACTTCCGTTCTGCGGTTTTTCTGTCTACCTTGCACTGTATCATTGTTGCCAACAGGTTCAGCATCGCCCTTGCCTGTGTAAATCAGTCTATTTTGAGAAATGCCTTGTGATATGAGCCAATCCCTAACACTCTTGGCCCTTTGTTTAGATAGCTCAAGGTTTTTTATTTTACTGCCTATGTTATCGGTATGGCCAATCAGCTTTACCTTAATACTCATATTCTGCTGTAAAAATGAAAGCAGTTGCTGTAATGAAGATTCCGAATCGGCCGATAATTCTTTAGAACCTGTAGCAAAGTAAATATCTTCAAATACCAACTTTTCCCCTTTTTTTACAGGTTCCAAAATAAATACCTCAGAAGTATTGGCCTTAAGCCTCAAATTTTTTGTTATAGGCATGTAACCCTTTGCTTGGATAAGCATTCTGTAATCGGTACTGGCATTTAAGCTATAAGAGAATGAGCCTTTATGATAGGTACTGTCTTTTCTGATCAGCATTTGTTGTATAGGATCTTCTAAAGAAATAAGCACCTCAGCAGAATTACCGTCTTTGGTCCTTACCATTCCTTTAAATACATACTCCTTGTTTTGATTTTCTTCTTGATCCATTAACTCTATGAGCCAAGCACTTACGTTTGGTTGGGGCAGTAACATTTCGAAATTGCTTGCCATTAAATTTACCGGTTTCTCTGGGCTCAAAAAAGTAGCTTTGTATATATCGCTGCTTCCTTCTGTATCTGCATGCCGAGTGGTATAGTAAGCAATCTTTTCAGAAGAATCGGTTACGAAGTACAAATCGTCATAAGGCGTGTTAATTGGAGTTCCCATATTTTCGATATCGCTCCAACTTCCATTTTTGTTGGTCGCTTTAAAAATGTCATATCCACCTATGCTTTGCTCGTTATCAGAGCTGTAGTAAAGATGTACATTAGAACAATCGATAAATACTGCTACTTCGTTATAAATTGTATTGATGGGAGCACCTAAGTTTTTAGGTTCTGTCCAACCCTTACCTTTTTTGTATTCGCTTTTAAAAATATCTAAACCACCTAAAGAACCGGTTCTATCGCTCACTAAATAAATTGTTTTGCCATTTTCTGCAAAGCAGGCAGCAGTTTCCTTATATTTAGAATTAATCGGTTTGGCCATGGCCACGGGCTCAGACCAATCTCGGCCTTTTTTTTCCGAAAAATAAATGTCTCCATTGTTGCTGCCTCTGTAAAGAAGCATTTTCTTGCCATCTGGAGAAATACTCAAAATAGACTCATGCCCATTTGTATTGATTGGCGCTCCTAGATTTTTCACCCTATTCCAAGATTGTTCTGTTTTTCTGGCCTCGTAAATGTCTTCGTAATAATGTAAATCAATGTCTACATCAAATCCGGTGGTTTTATTTCTTCTGCTGGTAAAATACATGCGCTGCATATCGGGTGTAAAAACCGCCCCATATTCTGGGTAAGGAGAGTTTATCCTCCTGCCTAAGTTTTCAATAAGTACGCGCTTTTTTTCTTTTGATAAGGTATTTTTTGCAAAATAACATTGTGCAATATTTTTCTCTACTTGTGCTAAAGTTGAGCAATCCTCACCTTCATCTTTACTACACAAAGCTTTGTACTTCTTATAATTAATTATGGCAGCATCCCAATTTTTTGAGGATTGATGCACTTTACCCAAATAATAAAAAACCTCAACTCGCTTAAGACTGTCAAGCTCAATGGCTTTTTCTAGATAGGGTTTTGCTTCAGTAGGTTCTGTTCTGTCACCAAGAATATAACACTGTGCTATTTTAAAATTTAAATTTACTGAAGAAGCATGGAACCTATACGCCCTTTGGTAATGGTTTAGCGCTTTGTCATAATCTTTTTCTGTTTCAATAATCTCATCTGCGAGGTGCAATTCTTTAAGCGCTTCCCTAAACTGCTTTTTTTTATCCTTAAAATATTTGCTCTTAAAAGGCACATCCTGCGCATGGGTGATTTTTAATACACCAAAAAAGACTACAAAAAATAATATATAGCGAAAAAATAGATTCATCAATCTGGATTATTGGGCTTACAGAATTCGGTGATTAAAGGCAATATATCTGATCTACCAAGTGCTACTGCCCTATGCCAATCTTCACAAGCTTGTGTAAATTGATGCAACATCTCATGGGCATTGCCTCTTAATAAGAAGTTCTCAGCGACCTTATCGTTTATCTCTATGGCAGTGTTGGCAGATTCCAAGGCTTCTTTGTACAACTTTAGATTGTATTGGCAAATGGCAGCGTTTATTAGCGCCTCAGCATTTTTGTAATCATTCGAAAAACAATTTTTAAAATTAGATAGCGCTGCTTCTTTTTGCCCTAACATATAATTGATGTAACCTCTGAGATAGTACATATTCAAAAGCGTATCATTGATAGATAAAGCTTTATTAGACCACAGCAATGCATCATCAAGTTGGTTTTCCTTAAAATAATACACAGCTAAATTATGTGCTGCATAAAAGTTGAGTAGAGAATCCTCTAAAAATACATGTACCGCTTTTATACTCTTTTCGTCTTTGTTTTGCATCAGTTTTGTGGTGGCTTTTGCAAAATCGGCATAGTGATCATCTTTGGCCAATTCGAAATACTGAATGGCTTTTGAAAGATTGCCATCTTTATAAGAACCCAAACCTAAAAGGTAATTTAGTCGGGGATTTTGGTCACCTGTAATGGCGCTATTCTCCTCGCTTAAGCTTTGTTTTTTGGAATTTGCCAAACCCTCTTCCAGTACAGAAAGAATGGGCAAAAGTTTTTCAGAACCTGTTTGCCGATAAGCTATTTGTGCATTTTGGTAAGCGCTCGCAGTATCTTTTCTTTGTAGAAATAAATGGATTATCATAGCATGGGCCGGCAGAAATGTACTGTCTAGTTGCAAAGAACTTTTAGCAAAATAATAAGCCTTTTTAGGAGTATTGCCCATAGCTTGCTGAGAAATTTTCATATTTCTCTCACATGTAACTTTTATTTTCTGCTTAATTTGTGATCGGCTTTCGGTGTCTAAGTCTAAAATTTTAACAGAGTCTCCATTTAGCAATACATAGTCAGCATTCAATAACTTTAATCTCTTTGTAGATGGGACTTCTTTTGATTGGGCCACAACAAAAGATAAAAAAGTAACTTGACTCAGATAAAAAAATACCGCTGTAAAACTGATTGTTTTCATCAGTCTCACAACGATATTATTGCCTTATTAATACTTGTTAAGGCTATTTAGTCGCTATAATTTACGTTTTTATAAATCAAATTTGTTTTCGTGCCAGAAAGATTTTGTACTGATATTAGCTTTAAGTTGGTTAAGTATGGAATATAAACCAAAATAGGTTCTGTTCAGATAAAGACCGTCTCTAGCGCCTCTTGGTTTTTTCGAGAACTTTAAGGCTTTGGCCTTAGAAGATTCCTCTCCAAATTCATAAATTTCTTTAAAATAATCATCATTGCCAAAGTCGAATTGGTCTACCCTAAATGGCCTGCCTAAAAGCTCTACCATGGTTTTCAAAATATTGAAAATCTCATCTATATCTTTTTGAGTATCCTCCTCATAAATAAACTTAAGATTAATGAATACTTTCATCAATTTATCGTCGTCTTCTAGTAAACTGCTGTCTAGCAAGACAAAATATTTATTATAAAAGTCATCGGGTATGTCTTTTACAGCACCAAAGTCTATTACGCCCAGTTTTCCTTCCTCATTTAAAATAAAATTACCTGGATGTGGGTCGGCATGAACAGCTTTCATATGGTGAATTTGGTAATCGTAGAAAGTCCACATGGCCTGCCCAATTTTATTGCGAATTTCTTGAGAAGGATTTGTTTTCAAAAAAACGTCTAGATGAGCGCCTTCCAGCCAGTCCATGGTTAAAATGTTTCTGCTAGAAAAATCCTTATAGTATTTAGGAAATCTCAGGTTAGGTATGTGCGAGGTGGCTTCGGAGATTTCTTTAGACCTTTTTAGCTCGAGCTCGTAATCTGTCTCAGCCAAAAGCATGGTCTCTACTTCATCCATATAGTGATTTACATCTACGTCGTTGAGTCCTAAAATATTTACTGCAAAAGGCTTTACCATTTTTAAATCAGAACTCACACTTTGGGCTACTCCAGGATACTGCACCTTTACAGCCATTTTTTTACCGTCTTTAGTAGCTTGATGTACCTGCCCTATAGAAGCAGCATTTACTGCATTTTTTGTAAAAGTATCAAATAAGTTATCTGGAGATTTCCCCAAATCTTTATTAAATGTCCTCACCACAAGTGGATAAGACAAAGGCGGGGCTGAATATTGTGCCATCTGAAACCTCTCTGAATAAGCTGCAGGCAACATATTTTTATCCATGCTCATCATTTGAGCAATCTTTAAGGCACTACCTTTTAACTCGCTAAGCGAATCATAGATATCTCTTGCGTTTTCTTCATGTAGCTGATCTTTACCTGAACCGGGTTTAACGGTATTTCTAGCATAGTGCCTTATATAATTTTTACCAACTTTTACGCCTGTTCTCATAAACCTGGCGGCGCGTTGTACCTTGGAGGCAGGTATACTTTCTTGACTTTTTATTTCCTTAGCCATGTATCAAAATTTAGAATACTTTATTATGTAGTAGAAATATAATGTGCCTAAAAAAGTTTTATTTCCGCTGAAATAAGAACTTGACCAGGTCAAAAGCAGAATCTAGCGGTGTTTGGCCTAGTAAATCGAAAGCGAAATTGCTCGTCTTTTCTATAGCGGCGTCTGTTGATTCACCATTTGCAGAATTATCCCTGATCCAAAAACTGATTAGAAACAAAACTTCAACCCACAAAGCATCTGCATATTTTTCACTGATAAATGGCCTGTTAATTATTTCAGTGGTATCTAGTCCTTCATTAACAATCTCATGTGAGAAAGACATGAATTCTGTTTTAAAATCATCTAAAAATTTCGGGGTAATACCAATTCGACCATTTTTTTTGTGCTTAAACTGATAATTGACAAATGCTCGATAAGGTTTCATCTCTTCTACTAGAGTATATAAAAAAGAAAGCATTTTTTCTCTTACAGCATAGTCAATATAAACATCTTCTGCTTTTACCCTAGTTATGGTGCTTACAGCGATATCTTTCCATATTTCTTTGTCTAAATCTGAGAACGATTTGTAATATTTCTTGAAAGCCTCCTCATCCTCGCCCATATCTTGCATAAATGCACTTATAGACCTTGGAGGTTTATTTGTCATGTTAAAATGATCTCTGTAATTTTTTTTTATTTTTTGGATAAAATTTTTCATGATTATAAAACAAAACTTTAGAATAAGTGTTAATTTGATATGAAGTTTGTTTGTTAGTTTAGTTTATTAAAGTGGAAAGGAACCTTCGATTTTCGATGGTTTCTTTTTTTTTATCCTCTCAACAAATTGTACGCGACCGCGGTTTATTCTTCATCACTTTATTTTTTACCTTTTTGTTTGAGCCTCCCTGATAAAAAGCTTAATTTTCCCTCAACTTTTATTATTAATAAACCAAAAATTTTACATGCTACAGATACATAATAGTAAAAAACTATTTGAAGAAGCACAAAACTACATACCGGGCGGTGTAAACTCTCCTGTTAGAGCATTTAAAGCCGTAGGTGGTGATCCAATTTTTATAAAGTCTGCCAAAGGCGCCTATTTGTACGATGAGGATGGTAACGAGTACATAGAATTAATCAACTCTTGGGGTCCCATGATCATTGGGCATGCCAATCCCATTATCTCAGAAGCTGTTAAAGAAGCTATTGACGATTCCTTATCTTTTGGTGCACCTACCGCAAAAGAGGTTGAAATCGCTAAATTGATTACAGAAATGATGCCTTCTATAGAAAAGGTAAGGATGGTGAACTCGGGTACAGAAGCTGCCATGTCTGCCATTAGGCTGGCAAGGGGCTATACAGGTCGGAATAAAATCCTTAAGTTTGAAGGCTGTTACCACGGTCATGCAGACTCATTTCTAATTGCTGCAGGTAGCGGCGCGGCCACTATGGGAACTCCAAACAGCCCAGGTGTAACAGAGGGCACTGCAAAAGATACCTTACTCGCCCCTTTTAATGACCTAGAGGCCGTTAAAAAGATAGTTGCTGAAAACAAAGACCAAGTAGCGGCCATTGCTGTTGAGCCTGTTGCGGGCAATATGGGCTGTGTGCTACCCAAGCCCGGCTTTTTAGAAGGCTTGAGGCAGGTCTGCGACGACAACGGCATCGTGCTATTGTTCGATGAAGTGATGACCGGTTTTAGACTTGCGC
>CAKZMZ010000224.1 GCA_937129345.1 uncultured Thalassovita sp.
TATTTACAAGAAAACCTATTGGAGAAGGCCTCCAATAAAATAGAAATGCTCACCCCAACAGAAGCCAAATCAAGGATTTCCATGATCACTTTCAAATCCAAAACTATGGACTTTCGAGCCTTTAATAAAATAGCCGCTAAAAATAAATTTAGGATACGAATAGTACCAGAAAGCAACTTAAACGCCATTAGAATCTCAACGCACATTTACAACAGCAAAGCACAAATAGACAGGTTTGTGGAGATGGTGAGGGAAGTGTAAGTAGCTCAACACCCATACTTTTTACAATCCCATGTTTTATAAATCATTTTTACTCTCAAATCATTATTTTGGCAAAAAAACTACAGCGATGAATTTTCTGAAACTACTCGGCTGTTCAGCCCTATTGGCATTGTTGGTACAATGCAGCAATCCTCAAGAAACTACTCAAGCTACAGGCAGCAACCATCAAGAATTGGTGCAATTTTTTCAAGATTGGCGGCAGTTTCATCAACCTAAAATGATGGAAGGCGTGCCTGACTATTCAAAAACCGCCATGGAGAAAAGACACGCCGATTTAAAGGTCTGGCAAGAGCGTTTGGCCAATTTCGATACCACTGGCTGGACTATACCTGAACAGGTTGACTGGTACATGGTTTGGGCCGAAATGAACGGTTTGGACTTTGCGCATCGGGTAAAAAAACCTTGGGAGCGTGATCCCGCCTTTTACGTATGGTTTTATCTAAATCCATCGGATGTGCCCGAGCGAGAAGGCCCTAGTGTTTTTGGCGCGGTAGAATATCCCAATTATGCCCAGCCACTTTCAGTAGCTAATGCGGCAGAAATTCAACAGCGCTTGACTAAAGCAGAGGCAGTGTATGCACAAGCCAAAACAAATCTTACGGGCAACGCAAAAGATTTGTGGATAGCAGGTGCGCGCAGTATACGAGAGCAGGGTGAAGAGTTGAGCAGCTTTGCCGAAATGGTAGAGGATGATTATCCTGAACTGGCCAAAGAAGCTTTGAACGCAAAGAAAGCTGCTGAGCAATTTGCTGTATGGCTCGATGAACAAGCGCCTTCTAAAACAGGCATTTCTGGGGTAGGTAAAGAAAACTACACTTGGAATTTGCAAAAAGTGCATCTCTTGCCCCACACTTGGGAGAGCCAAAAACTAATGTTAGAAAGGGAATTGTATCGCTCGCACAGCACTTTAAGATTGCGCGAACACCACAATAGAGAGTATCCAATACAAGAAAAAATGAGCGATGCGGAAACCTTTAAAAACCAACAAAACGATGCGGTTACGGCTTACATAAAATTTTTAGAGGAACAAGAAATCGTAACGGTAAAGCCTTACTTTGATCAGGCATTGCGCAATATGGTAGCGCCTTTTACTCCAGAACCAGAAGATGGCGGCCCTAGGGGTTTCTTTTGGGAAATTATTTACAGAGATGGCATTGTGATGATGACCCACTTTTACCACTGGATAGAACTCGCTAGGCTTAGAGAGGAACCTTACAATAATCCCATTCGCCAAACGCCGATGTTATACAATATTTTTGATAGCCGCGCTGAAGGTTTGGCTACAGCTATGGAAGAACTGATGTTGAATGCGGGTTTTGTGGATGACCGACCTCGTTCAGATGAATTGGTCTGGATCCTTTTGGCACAGCGCTGTGCTAGAGGATTGGGCGCTTTGTACCAACACGGGCATGAGAAAAACTTGCAAGAAGCCGCTGAGTTTGCCTCTAAATGGACGCCGAGAGGTTTGCTCCCTGCCAATGGCAGCACCATACAGCACGAAGAGCATTTTTATTTGCAGCAGCCTTCTTACGGCACCAGTTACGTAACAGGTAAATTGGAGCTAGACCGACTCATTGCAGAATATGCTAGGCAAAGAAATGGCAATTTCAGCATGAAAGAATTCATGGATGAATTGAACCAAGTTGGTATTATCCCCATCTCTTTGGTCTATTGGGAAATGACCGGCGATAAATCTATGCTAGAAGCAGCGCTTAAATAAAATTCATTCGGTTCCTGAAAATTATAAACAAAGAAATGCCTGTCTATAGATATAATTTTACAAATTGGGTTCGATATCAATCGATGACCGATACAAGGGCCTAGCAGAATTTTTACTTTATGCTAAAGGTGTAAGCGCTAAATCTTACAACTTTAATAGCAAGGATAAGACAAGATCATCGATTATCACCAAATGCTAAAAATAGTGAAAGATGCTGGTTTTTACGGCTACATTAGCATAGAATAAGAAGTCAAGGAATTAAGCGAGGCAAAAGGTATCAAAGCAACCAAGGCATTGTTAGAGAAAGCATGGCAAGATGTCTGATTTTAAGCCAATTGTAAATGATTAATTTTAGATATCGCTAAAAAGATAAGGTGGTTTTGTTATTGTACTACTTGTCCATATAAAAGCTTTGCTATAATCTAATTCATTTTAAATGTCAGATAAAAAAAAAACGGGTTCTTATTTAAGAGGCATTACCCGCCTAATTACGGATGCAACAATAGGCATAACAGACATGGTAGAGGCCGTGCATAAGCAGATTGTTCATCCTTCTTTTTTGCCTTCAACACCTGTGCAACATCTAATTACCAATATAGCTGGTAAAACTTACCAAAATGTTAGAACAGGCACCAAAGTAGTGGGAGAGGGCTTAGATATTGTTTTAGATAAACTAACGCCCATACTTAGAGAAACCCCTAACACAGATAAGAGTGAAGCAATTCGAGCTGTTTTAAATGGAGTTATAGGTGATCATCTAGAAGAGCGAAGCAATCCATTAAAAATAGACATGTGCTTTAGGCATCAATCTAAGACTTTGCCTACCGATAAAAAAGGATTGTCTGAGCATTACCCAACGATCAATGGTAAAATTCTTTTAATGGTGCATGGCTTATGTATGAACGACATTCTTTGGGCTAGAAAAGGACACAACCACGGAACTGAACTAGCAAAAGTATTAAGTAAAACACCCATTTATCTGTACTACAATACGGGGAGGCATATTTCTTCTAATGGCAGGGATTTCGATAACTTATTAGAAGAACTGGTAACCAATTGGCCGGTACCTGTCGAAGAGCTTGTTATCGTTGCCCATAGTATGGGTGGCTTGGTTACTAGAAGCGCAATACATTATGGACTTGAGCAGCAAAAAACTTGGACTAAAAATCTCAAAGAAATTGCTTTTCTCGGAACGCCGCATCATGGTGCTCCTTTAGAGCGAGTAGGTAATTATGTTGATGTAACACTTGAATCTTTCCCTTATGCCAAGCCTTTTGCACGCTTGGGTAAAATTAGAAGTGCCGGCGTTACAGATTTGAGATATGGCAACCTGCTCGATGAAGATTGGCAGGGCATAGGCAGATTTGAAGCCCAAAATGATCAAAGAAAACACATACAACTACCAAAAACCGTAAAGTCTTACTGTATAGCAGCTAATATTAAAAAGGCAACGGGTCAGACATTAGGAGATGGTTTGGTTACTGTAAAAAGCGCTCTTGGACAACACAAAAATTCGAGCAAAAACTTAGATTTTAAAAAAGAGAATACTTGGGTTGCCCATGAAACTTCTCACTTCGATTTATTGAACCATCCTAAAGTCTATACCAAGCTAAAGGAATGGTTGACCTGAATTTAGAAACAGTTAGCACAGCCTTTAATTTTAATACAGCACTCAAAATAAGATTTTTCCATCTAGGGTGTAATGATTTTCTACTTGAGCCACTAAACAATAAAAAAGGTTTACGTGAGCAGGGATTTTTATAGTGCATCCATTTTGCCGTATGCGGGCATTATCATCAAGATTTGTAGGGCATATACCCATACCCAAGAAGATTTTGAGGACTATTATCAAGAGGTTTGTCTTCAAATTTGGCGGAGTAGAGCAAATTTTAAAGGACAATCCGCTTGGTCCACTTGGGTATACCGTATTTCCTTAAACGTTTGCTTAACGCTGCTCAAGAAAAAGAAAAATGAATACCAGCAATTTGCTACTGATTATTTCCCAAATCATTTGGTAGAAGAAAACAAAGCTTTTCAAGACGAATTGCTCAACCAATTGTACGATGCCATTCGGCAGCTATCAGAGGTTGATCGAGGTGTCATCCTATTGTATTTAGAGGAACATTCTTACCAAGACATTGCGGTGATTATCGGCACCAACGCCAATAATATTGGGGTGCGTATTAAACGAATTAAAGAACGCTTAAAGAAAATTTTATATGGAAAACTCAATTGAAAACATCTGGAAAGAAGGCTTTATTAAGGAAGCAACTATTGCTACACCAAAGGTGGTCAATCTTTACAACAGAAAATCTATGCTCTTTGTAGAGCAATTTATTAAAGGCTTTAGGCTGAACCTACAGATCATTATGGTTGCTGCAGTCTTGCTTTTTGTGGGTTCTTTCTTTATAGAAATCCCCCTTGTTGGGTTTTTGCTCTTTTTAGAACTGGGACTAGTAGCCTATTTGGGCAAAAAGGAATTGGACAAGACCAAACACATAGATCAAAGCCAAAGTAGTTATGAATATTTAGTTGCTTTTGATACTTGGCTAAAAGGAGTGATTGATTTTTTTACTACCATTTACCGCTTTTTATACCCTGTTTTAACTCTTACAGTGGCCATAGGGATATGCTATTCTACAGTTGGAAAATTGTTCATTAGCAAGGCACAAGAAAAAATACCTGATTTACAAATGGTAGATGCTGTTCCCCTTTACTGGCTTATTGGCATGTCAATTTTCGCTACATTAATGGGTGTCTTTGCCAAACCCATCTATCAATTAGACATGAATTTAATCTATGGTAATATGTTCAAAAAGCTCAAAGAAATGATCAGCGATATGGAAGAATTGAGAAGATAGTTGGCTTTTCCATTAGTTAGGTTAAAAACAGAAGATGGATGTCTATACATATATTTTGCCTGTTTCATATAGAAATCTATTGTATATCCTTTATCTTCGGTTTTCAATTATTATAACTATGAAGAGATTAATTACAACATTCATTTTTGGAATAACAGCGCTGTTTTGTCTCCAAGGGCAAGACAGACTGTCAGGAAAATCATTTGCCACTAGATCAGAAGTTTTGGCAAGGAACGGTATGGCAGCGACCAACCATCCACTTGCCACACAAGTAGCCTTGGACATCCTTAAAAAAGGCGGAAGCGCTGCCGATGCGGCCATTGCAGCCAATGCCTTTTTAGGCTTTGCAGACCCAGGCATGAACGGTATTGGCGGGGATTTATTCGCCATAGTTTGGGACCCTAAAACCGAAAAATTACATGGCCTCAATGCCAGTGGCAAAGCCCCACAAGCTTTGTCTTATGAACAACTGAAAAAAGAAGTGGAGAATGGGAAAACACACAGGACAGGAATTTTATCTGTCACCACTCCGGGCTGCGTAGGAGGCTGGTTTGCTTTACATGAAAAGTTTGGCAAAGTACCCATGGCTGAAATACTAGCACCTATTATTTCCTATGCCAGAGAAGGTGTGCCCATTACCTCAGAAGTAGCGGATAATTTCTTTGAAATAGAAGCAAGGATGAAAGCGGCTGACAACCCTAATTTTAAAGATGTCTTTTTTGTGAACGGAGAACGCTTTCCACGCAAAGGGGAGATTTTTAAAAATCCGAGGTTGGCCGATGTGTTGGAAGGGATTGCCAAAAATGGCAGAGATGGTTACTACAAAGGAAAAGTAGCCAAAGCTATAGAGGCGTTTATGAAAGAAAAAGGAGGCTATTTGACTACCAAAGATTTAGCTGCAAATGAGCCTAAGTGGGTAGATCCAGTTTCCATCAGCTACAGAGGCTATGATGTTTGGGAGTTGCCACCCAACGGCCAAGGCATTGCTGCTTTACAGATATTGAACATCCTAGAAAATTTCGATTTAAAAAGCATGGGTTATGGAAGCACCGCCCACGTACACCATTTATTAGAAGCGAAAAAGTTGGCTTACGAGGATATGTCCAAGTTTTATGGTGATCCTGAGTTCAGCGAAATTCCTTTGGAAGAATTGCTTTCTAAAGAATATGCCAAAAAGAGAAGCGAACTCATTGACCCTAACAAAGCCGGAGAATACCACCCCGGGTTAAAAAATAGCGACCATACTATTTACTTAACCGTTGCCGATAAAGACGGCATGATGGTTTCATTTATACAAAGTTTATCGGCTTTGTTTGGCTCCAAAGAAGTGGTAAAAGAATTGGGCTTTGCCTTACAAAATAGAGGTGGCGGCTTTACTCTGGAAGAAGGTCACATCAACCAATACGCACCAGGTAAAAGACCTTTCCATACCATCATTCCTGCCTTTGTAACCAAAGATGGCAAGCCTTTTATTAGCTTTGGTTTAATGGGCGGTGGCATGCAACCACAAGGCCACGCCCAAGTAATTACCAACCTCATCGATTTTGGCATGAATTTACAAGAGGCAGGTGATGCCCCAAGAGTAAGGCATTATGGAAGTGCAGGAGGTATCGGTCATATAAAAGGTGTAGGCGTTACCGCTATGGAGTCGGGTTTCCCATACGAAACAATCAGCGAACTGATTGATAAAGGGCACTCCATTAGAAAAAGAAAGGGCGTATTTGGTGGATACCAAGCCATTATGCTCAAAGATGGTGTGTATTACGGTGCATCAGAATCAAGAAAAGATGGCCATGCAGCGGGGTATTAAGCATTTACTTTGAGTATTTACAAGGATATTTTAGCCTTCATGGCCTTGCAAAATAAACGAGAGAAATAACGTTAGGCAACACGCATCTCACTTAATCTGTGATGCGTGTTTTGTCTTTTGATACTGCATTAAACAAAGTGGAAGTTAAAAACTACCTCTTAGATAATCTGATTTAAGGCCAAAACCCCCAACAGCCCAACAACCGAAACAATGGTTTCCATTACCGACCAGGTCTTAATGGTATCCATCACGCTGAGATTGAAATACTCTTTGAACATCCAAAAACCCGAGTCGTTTACATGAGAAAACATAAGGCTGCCGGCGCCCGTAGCCAAAACCATGAGGTTGGCATCGGCGCCTGTTTGTTCTATCAGCGGCATTAAAATACCCGCACTGGTTAAGCCGGCAACCGTAGCCGATCCAACAGATACACGTATAACCGCTGTAATACCCCATGCCAAAATCAAAGGCGAAATAGAAACATCTTTTAGTAAACTAGCAATGTACTCGCTCACGCCACTATCGATTAAAATTTGTTTTAGTGCCCCTGCACCTGCAATGATCAAAAGGATAGGGGCAATACTTTTTATGGAGGATTCGAGAGACTTCATCATCTCTACCATATCTCTGTCGCGGTTAATGCCCAATGTAAAAATGGCTACTATTACAGAAATGATCATGGCGATTACAGGGTCTCCGATAAAAGCGATAATTTTTGCTAGGGTGGTACCTTCTTCAACCATCAATTCAAATAAGGGAGACAAACCAAGCAGTAAAACGGGCAAAAGTGCTGTAAATACTGAGATAAAGAAACTTGGCATTTCGTGGTCTTCAAAAACCTTGTTGTTAAAAAATTCTTGTAGCGGTTTGGGATTGTATTTTTTGAGAGTTTGTGCAAAAACAGGTCCACCTAAAATGATAGCAGGTATGGCTACGAGAAATCCATAAAGTAAGGTTTGGCTAATGTCTGCCCCGTACATAACTACCAAGGTAGAAGGTGCCGGATGGGGTGGCAGATAACCGTGTGTTACCGACAATGCCGAAAGCATGGGCAGGCCGATATATAACAAAGGAAGCCTAGAAATGGCGCCTACTGTAAAAACCAAGGGCACCATGATCACAAAACCCACAGAATAAAACATTGGGATACCAATGATGAAACCGGTGAGTAAAAGCGCCCAAAGCAAATACTTCTTGCCAAAAGCTTTCATTAGACTGTCGGCGATGCGTTGGGCAGCACCGCTGTCTGCCACTAATTTGCCCAGCATAGCGCCAAAACCGAGTATGATTACCAAGAAACCTAAAGTACTGCCTATGCCTTTTTGTATGGCCTCCGATACTACTATGGGATCCATGCCCTCAGCCAAGCCTACAGCAATGGCCACGATAATAAAGGAAATAAAAGCATTGAGTTTGAAGTATCCGATAAGTACGACTAAGGCGAGTATGCCCAGCAGAATAATGAATATTGGCATGCTAGATAGGTGATGGTTTTATAATTTTGCCAATATACAATTTAATTATTTTAAGGAAAGAAATTTAGCCATACTTTATCGATAGAGGTCGCCTGAGAGGTCGCCTGAAAGGTCGCCTGAAAGGTCGCCTGAAACCGCGGCCCACCCCTCTCCCGGAGCTCTCCGCCCCGACGGCTCCGTCGGGCGG
>CAKZMZ010000225.1 GCA_937129345.1 uncultured Thalassovita sp.
GATTCAGGGCATCTTTACCGTTTTTGGCAAATGTAAGTGAGTAACCTTCCAATACAGAAGTTAAAAACACTTGCATTTGCAGATTATCTTCAGCAATCAAGATTTTACAATTTTTAGCTAAAATCTTTTGCTCATTTTCTAAAAGGACTCGATGTGGTTTCCCATGAGCTCCTATGGCAAATGTTTGGCTTAGGGCATTGTCCTCTTTTTCTATAATTACTTTATCTAAAGGCATTGCTATACAGAAACAAGTACGAATGTTCTCCTTACTCTCCACTGTAATATTAAAGCCATGTGCCTCTATAATGCGTTTGGTGTAGGCCAAGCCAATTCCCATTCCTTGTGAAAGCATCGATTTATCTACTTGAAAATACCTCTCAAAAATTTGAGTGAGATGTTTCTTAGGAATACCCTTGCCATTGTCTATCACTTTAAGCAGTAGGTGGTTAGCGTCTGTCTCAGTCTTTATAAGTACTTCACCTTTGGGAGGGGTGTTTTTAAGGGCATTGGTCAAAAGGTTGGTAAGGGCATGCTCAAATAGTTGCGGGTCTATACTTACGCTTGCTTCTTTTTTAGTTTGTTCTAGGTAAAAGGCTATGTCTTTATTTTCAAAAAGAAAGGAAAACCTGCTTTTAATAGCATCAAGAAAAGGGGATAAATTTGTGAGTGTAGTGTTTAGGCCGAAAGCTTGGTTTTCCATTTTGCTTAAGCCAAGTATATTAGAAAGCAGGTTATTGATGTTTTCTCCCTGTTCCTGAATAATCTGAAATTTACGTTGCTGTTCATGGGTGCTCACTCCTGGCGATTGTATCAAACTTTCGGTATAGCCTTGTAATAAGGTTAGTGGTGTTCTTATTTCATGCGAAAGGTCTGTAAAAAATTGAGACTTTAATTGGTTAAATTCTTCGATTTGTTGCTTCTGCTCTAAAATTGTCTGTTTGTCTTTTATCAGTTTAGCTTCATGTTGCTCGTTGAGGTCTATCAGTTGTCGAATGAGCCAGAAAATGGTAATAAATAAGACACCCATATTGGCATAGCCAAAAACCTCATTATCATAATATTGGAAAAAATAATTGGGTAAATAAAAAGACAGGATACAAACTAAGAGTATAATGATTTGATAGACCAAACCATCTATAAGCACCATGCCCAAAATCACTATAAAAATGTAGAAGAACTCAGAAAGTTTACCCACGAATAAAAAGTTGGCATTGGCAAAATAAAAAGTATAAGCGGAAAAAATAAGCAGTATTCGGGCAGCTTTTTGGTGCCGTTCGCTAGTACTGCCGTTTAGAAAAAAGATGAATGCACAAAGTCCGAAACCCATCACCAATCCCACCAATGGTTTATAGAGTTCTTGGAAAACATTCATCATAGCAAAACAAAAGCAAAAAGCCATGCCCAACAGGCAAACTGTATTTACCAATTGTGCCCTTTTTTTTCCTTTGGGGTCAGCTGCAAAAGCTACTCCACGCTTTAGTAATTTATGAGAGATAGATTTTATTCTATTGTTTGCCATAGCAGGCTCTTAATTAAGTCTCGCTACTTTATAATGCTAAATTTTCATCCACTTTAGATAGCAGGCACAAAGTTACTCCAACATTTTTTTCATAGTAAACAAAACATGTGGCAAATGATGCAAAAGAAACTTGATTGAAGCAAATCATAATTTTTTGAAGCAAACCGTAACTGCCACCCTAAGAGTTTTGCTTCTCAATTTATGAAAAGAGGTAAATCTATTGAAGCCTCCAATCAGTATTATTCAACCTAACTATTTTTTAAATCAGTATGAAAAACGTGTTGACAAACTATGCTCAATTATGCATATGGTTCAGTTTATTTCTAGTGGTAGCATGTCAAGATGATGAACCAACTCCATTAATTATATCTGTTGAACCACAAGAAATTACTATTTCTGAAAATCCTCAAAATGGGATGCTCATTGGAGATTTAGATGTTTCTACCAACAGAATGGCTACGCTTAGTTTTTCACTCACAGATGAAAACCCTGTGGGTGCGCTTAGCATAAATGAATCTACTGGAGAAATTTTTATCGCCGATGCATCTTTATTCGACTACGAAGTTAACCCTACCATTACGGCGGTAGGTAATGTTTCGTCAGAAGGCATAACACAAAAAGCTAATATAACAGTCAGCTTAACAGATGTAAACGAAATTAGCATAACCGCCAATGAGTTCACAGCCTCAATAGATGAAAACAGTGCCGATGGTACGGTGATAGGTACAGTCGATGCTACACTTACCAGTGGTACGGGTACGCTTGCTTATTCCATTGTGAACCAATCGGTAAGTGGGGCTTTGGCGATAGATGCCAATACAGGAGAATTGACAGTTGCTGATGCATCAGCTTTTGACTACGAAACGAATCCAACCCTTTCAGGAACTTACAAAGTAGGTATTGGTACGGTAGAGGAAGAAGGCAGTATTACCATTGATCTGAATGATCTATCTGAAATCGGCAACGGAACCGAGTTTGCGCTAACTTTTAGAACAAGTCGTACAAATCAACCCATCACCATTCCGGTAAATGCTTTTGAATATACCTACAATTACACGGTTGATTGGGGAGATGGAAATACAGATAGCGGGCTAACAGATAATACCACGCACCAATACACCTCTGCTGGCGACTATCAGGTGCTTATTTCAGGGACTTT
>CAKZMZ010000226.1 GCA_937129345.1 uncultured Thalassovita sp.
TTTTAGGGCGATAGCTGCCCGGCAATTTTGTATCGATTACATTGGTGAGTAAGTACACATCCAAATCACCATCTTTGTCATAATCAAAAAAAGTGGATTGGGTGGTATTGCCCATATCGTTTAGGCCATAAACCTTGGCACTTTCTTGAAATATGGGAATGCCGTTATCTATCCCTTTATTGATGTACAGTAAATTTTGGCG
Source organism: uncultured Thalassovita sp. (assembly GCA_937129345.1). Lineage (GTDB taxonomy): Bacteria > Bacteroidota > Bacteroidia > Cytophagales > Flammeovirgaceae > Chondrinema. The sequence goes on from CAKZMZ010000226.1 coordinate 203, forward strand.
CTTGGTAGAATCCTTATCCATAGTTACGGATACATAAACATCCATTAATCCATCTTGATTGATGTCTACTACAGATACGCCCGAAGACCAAAAGTTTACTTCGGAAATACCAGCAGCTTGGCTTACATCTTCAAATTGAAAGTCTCCTTTGTTTAGGTAGAGCTTGTCTGTAACTTGATTGCCCGTAAAATATAAATCGGGTAGGCCATCATTATTGAAATCTGCCACACCCACACCACCTCCATTGTAAATGTACTCTTCGGTTAGGATGTTGAATTCTTCGGTTTCTGTAATGGTATTGATAAAAGTGATGCCGCTCTCTTCTGCCGGTATGAGTTGAAAAAGTGTATCTGATTGTTGATGGCAGGATACTAAGCAAGCAAGATACAATAAGGTGAGGGATATCTTTATCTGATGTTTGAACATATTAAATTGATATTTGATGTTCGCGTGGCTAATAAATTTTCTCAAAAATAGATGAGTATCTGGACAAAATATATATTCTCAAAACCCTCTCTAGGGTTTGGTGCCGTAAACTCAAAACGAATATTTTAAAATTAATCCTAGTGAGGGTTTTAGTTGTATTTGGTTCTGTACATTTACTTAAACCTGTAGGATTTATAAATAGCCAAAAATACGAAAGGCTGACCAAAAGGCCAGCCTTTGTAAATATGATGTGAAATTATATTAATTGTAACCAGGGTTCTGAACTAGTACCTCTTCACCAGCAGCACCATTGATCAATTCAATTTCTCTCAATGGTATCGGTAAGTATTCATTTACTCCTGGGGTAAAACTAGCACCTACGAAAGCTGTACCTGACAGATTGGCTCTTTCATGCTCTAGATAAGCATTTAATGTTTCAGCAGCTACTCCCCAACGTACAAGGTCAAAGAATCTATGACCTTCTCCAGAAAGCTCTAACTTACGCTCAAACCTTACAGCTTGTCTTGCAGTTTCTTGTAATCCAGTCCAAGGGTCATCATAAGTACTGATTACATAGTTGGCAGCAGGCGTGCCATCTCCTCTCAATAATGAAGAATTAGCCGCTCTTTGGCGCACTCTGTTTACCAAAGCTCTAGCCTCTTCCAAATCACCTTGCTCTACTTTCACTTCAGCAGCCATTAGCAACACATCTGCAAAGCGAATAATGTTGTAGTTTACAGCAGTGTAACCAGGAGTCCAGTCTGTATTATCATTCTCAGAACCCTGACCTGCTTGAGAGTACATAAACTTCTTAGGAGAGTAAGGACCTCCATTAGGTTGGTTACGGATCCAGGAAACACCTGGGAAATCACCCCAATCTAAGAAAGGAATGCCTCTTCTACCAACAGAGTGGTCTAACCTTGGGTCCAAATTACCTTGGTCTGGAGTGAATGCATCTGTAGCTCCCACTTCATTGTCATTTACCAAAGCATTGCCTGCATCATTGTAAGAACCATCTAACAATGGTAGGCCATTGGCATCGGTTCTAAAAGAATTGGCCAACTCAAAGCTTGGTTGATTGAAACCACAGCAACCACCGGGGCGGTCAGTTCCACCGTGAGGAAAATTCAATACCATAGCAGGATTGGCATTCTCAATTGTACCTGTACCCGCTGCAGCTTGTGCTGCAAATACTGACTCAGCACTGTTGTCGTTCGGTGAGGTAAAAGCATCTGCGTAGTTAGGCAATAAGTCGTACTTGTCTCCACTAGACGTTACGCCATTGGCGATTACATCGTCGAATATTGGCTCTGCAGCAGCATAATCTTGTTGAAAAAGGTGTACTTTACCTAGGTAAGCACCTGCAGCCCACCTATTGGCTCTACCCGCAGCAGATTGAGTTTCTGGCAAATTGTTAAAAGCAAATTCTAAGTCTGCCTCTATCATTGGCCACATATCTGCAGTGTTTGAGATTGGCGTAACACCATCCCAAGTCTCGTCTACCATAGGTACATTATTAAAGATTCTCTTTAATGAGAAGTAATAATGCGCTCTCAAAAACCTAGCTTCTCCTTCTACCCTAGTCTTAACAGACTCTGGAACATCTGGATTAGCATTGGCTACCAGTCTAATAGTTGCGTTTGATCTAGCTACACCTTCATACAAAGTGCTATAAACCTGGAAAATCGAACTATTATTAGATTGTGGTTCGTAACGTTGTATCTCATTTACCTGAGATTGGTCACCAGGGTCAGATCCTTTATTGGCATCTCCACCTAAGACAGAACCCCAAAACCAATTGGAAGCATCAGAGTAAAAACCTCTTCTACCTAGTAGTGTAGCATAGGCAGCAATTAAAGACCCTTCTAGACCAGCACGTGATTGTAATTGTGCTTCAGATAGTGAGCCCGTTGGCTGCACATCTAGAAATTCGTCATCATTACAGGCTGTAACAAATACTATTACAGCAAGCAATGTGGTTATCAAATATTTTGTGATTTTCATATTAGAATAAATAAATATGTGAATAATCGATTAAACATTTTGTTTAAGATGTTTGGTTCTTAAAATCCAAGATTTATTCCCATGTTAAAACTTCTAGTTACTGGGAAGTTACCTACATCGATACCAAAGTTGGTATCGGCAGCGCCACCAACACCTGGATCTAAGCCTCCATAACCCGTAATGGTAAACAAGTTGTTTGCAGCTACAAATACTCTAGCTCTATTCATGTTTAACTTATCCAGTACATCGAGAGGAATATTGTACGAAAGCGTAATGTTTTGTAACCTAAAGAAAGAACCATCTTCTACATAAAAAGAATTTGACTGGGTGTTGGTAGAGAAGTTAGAAGCATTTTCGAAAATAGGAATTTCAGCATCTAAGTTCTCAGGAGTCCAAGAGTCTTTTACATCCGCACTGATGGCTGCACCTGGGAACAATGGATACATATGCGAGAATAGTTTAGACGCATTGTAAATCTCATTACCTAAAGACGCAAAGGTGTAAATATCTAAGGCAAAATTCTTATACTGGACGTTAAAATTGATACCACCCGTAAAATCAGGTACTGGACTACCAATTACTGTACGATCCTCTGCCGTAATTTCTCCATCGTTATTTACATCTCTGAACTTAAATCTACCCGGAGCAGCTGCTTCTTGATCCGCATGAGCATCCACATCGGCTTGATTGGCAAATAGCCCTTCTACCTCATATCCAAAGAAAGAAGACAGCGGCTGACCCACTCTGTTTCTTACCACTGGGAATAGACCTCTTAAACCTGGTCCCGAATCAAAGAAAGGGATGCCATCAGCTACTTGCAGGATTTCGTTTTGCAAGAAAGAGGCATTGAGGGTAGCTGCTATTTTAAACTCTCCAACATTACCTCTGGTGGTAATGGCCATATCGATACCTTGGTTTCTCATAGAGGCAATATTTCTGGCAGGAGGCGAAGCATTGGGTCCATTCTGTGCACTTAAGTCTAGTGTGAACAATAAGTCTTCTGTATCTTTTCTCCAGAAATCAACTACTACATCCAATTTATCATTGAAAAAGCGTCCGTCAAAACCAATGTTGGTAGTGATCGCTCTTTCCCATTGTGCTGCCGGGTTACCGATTCTACTTCTAAAGAAACCTTGTGCTACACTACTATTGGTACCGTTAATATCATAAGAAGAGGCGCCGAGACTAGTAGCAAACAAGCTAAATTGATTGGCAGGGTTTACTGCATTTGAGTTACCCATAACGCCCCAACCACCACGTATTTTTAAGTCTTCTATCCAAGTAGCACCTTGCATAAAACCTTCTGAAGAAAGTCTCCAAGCGGCAGAGAAGGCAGGGAAAGTACCAAATCTATTTTCTATACCAAATCTTGAAGATCCATCTCTACGTATTACCGCTGAGAACAAATACTTATCGTTAAACTCGTAATTTAAACGACCAAAGTAAGAAGAGAACCTTACCCCTCTGCTATAGAAACCACCTACTGGATTAGGCTCAACAGTTCCAAGAGTCACAAAATCTACATCTTGAGAAAATGGATTAATACCAGATCCTCCGACGCCTCTACCTGTTCCTGCATCCAATGCTTCTTGGCCTAGCAACACATCAATTTTGTGTATGCCACCAAAAGTCTTCTTGTAATTTACTGTATTGGTAAATACCCATTCTGTAAAATAAGAACTACCCTGGCTGAAGGCAAAAGCGGTATTATTCTCTGAGTTTTCATATTGTCTTCGGGTGTAGTTAATGTTATTAATTTGAATATACCTACCACCAATACTAGTTCTAAATACCAGATCTTCAATCGGTTCAACTTCCGCGTATACATTACCAAAAGCTTGTACAGAGTAGTTATTATTGTTCTGCCCACCATCTAATGCTGCTACAGGGTTTCTAGGGTTGTTGAATCCCGCTGCAGTAGTACCTGCGTAGCCACCAAATTCATCATATACCGGAATAATGGGTGACATTCTACTCACGTCCAAAATAAAGTTTTCATCATCTGCCGAACCAATACCACCACCGCCACCAATTACATCGGCCAAACGATAAGTACCTTGAATGTTTTCACCTATCCGTACTTTTCCTCCCAATAAATCAAACTCAGAGTTGGCTCTTAAGGAGTATCTTTTAAAATCTTGATGTAATAGAATTCCATCCTGGTCTTGGATACCTAAGCCAAAGTAAAAGCGGTTGTTTTCACCACCTCCAGAGAAGCCTAAAGTATGTCTTTGTATCACAGCTGTACGTGTGATGGCATCGTACCAGTCTGTACCCGCTAAGTTAGGTCTAATTACTTGATAAATAGGACCTGCCTCAGGATCTACATTATACAATTCAGCCGCTGCAGCCAAATCTACAGATCCTCTCACACCATTTTCGTTACCTAATTTCAAACAATATGGTAAAGTTGGCGTAGCACCTGTGCCATATTGTGGGTGAGTAAATGTAGGATCAACGCCTGCATTGTTGGCTGCGTTTCTAATCGCCGTCCAAGTATAATCAGCTTGCTCTTGTGGACTCAATAATTGCGGCCCTTGACCTGGATCAGTGAAACCTACCAAACCATCATAGGTGATTTGAGTTTTTTGCTTGCCTTTTTTACCCTTCTTTGTAGTAAATACAATTACACCTGCTGCAGCACGAGCGCCATAAATAGAAGCCGCTGCGGCATCCTTCAATACAGTGGTACTCTCAATGTCGTCAGGGTTTAAGAACTCAGTAGTTTGTGTTGGTACACCATCTACAACGTATAATGGTCTGTTGTCACCAAAAGAACCAAAACCACGCACACGAATCTGGCTAGTAGTACCGGGCTGTCCGTTGGTAATTACGGTTACACCAGGTGTTCTACCTTGTAATTGCTGCTCTACGTTACCCGAAGGTATGGCTTGCAAATCTTTTGCTTTTACCGTAGATACTGAACCTGTGGTCTCTCTTCTGCTATCTACAGAGTAACCGGTTACAATAATCTCCTCTAATTCCGAGGCGTCTT
>CAKZMZ010000227.1 GCA_937129345.1 uncultured Thalassovita sp.
AGGTTTTTAAGGGGGCGGTCAGTTTCTCAAATGTGTTCATGATTTAGCTGTTTGGACACTTCTAAATTAGAACTTTTTGGGAAACTGCTCCCTTAATCAAATTTTGTACCGCTCACTAATGATTTGGCCTTTTTTTAACAAGCCATTTTTGTAGAGTTCATAGAAAAACACTGTGTATACAGCTAAATATTCTATGGTTGTAAAGGTAAAAATTTCTTGATAAGAAGAATCTCTATAAGTAGCGTAAGAAAATATGGCTAAACCCGACCATAGCATGGCAAATCGGAAATTGGTAAAAGCTGAGAAAAACACCAAAGTACTAATGTACCATGGATGGATGATTGTCGCCGTAAAATAATAAACGCTCATTACTAAAAGCATTCTCAGAATTATAGTCTGTAAACTTTTTGTTTTAATCAAGCTCAAAACAAGGATTAAAATAATTGGTATATAGGTCAATCTCACTCCCGCTGTGCCGATGATGTTGTAGCCTTTTACTTGAAAGCCAATCCATCGTACAATGTAATAGACGCTGGCATTGAACTCAAATCTATTAAAATACAAACTGAAACTTTCGCGCATATTATTGATCATCTCTAGGTCTAAAAAGCCAGCAAAAAGCAGCAATAGACCAATTGCACAGGTAAAGTAGAACGCAAATGCTTTTTTCCAACCTAAATAGAAGAGGAGCAGCGGCAAGAACATGAGCGGCAACAACTTACTTCCCACAGAAAAACTGAAAGCAATTGCAGACAAAACTAACTTCTGTTTTTGGAGCCAATAAAGAGAAAGTAGTAGAAAAAATATCATTAAGGCTTCGTAGTGTAGGTTGCCCGTAAGTTCTACTACAACCAATGGGTTTAGCGCATACCATTTGCTCTGCTCAGGTTTTAAATCTAAGTTGCTTAGCAATCTTGGTAGTAAGATCAGCGTGCCTATCTCTGATAAGAGTACAAATGATCGCATAGCCACCACCGTAAATAAAGAGGAGTCTTTAGCAAAGAAGCCGCCTACCCAAAAAGTAAACTGGCATAAAGGTGGGTAAATCGTATAATAATTTGGAGAGTTGAGTTGGCTGTAAAGTTCTTTTGATAGTCCTTCGGGTAGTTCATTAATTTCAATAAAATAACTGGGTAAATAGTAAAACGGGTTCATCCCATTTTGCAGTAATAAACCATCCCAAATAAACCTAAAGTAATCGTCTGAAAGATTGGGCAACATCCATAATTGTGAGGCTCTTAATAAAATGCCGCCTAGGATGATGGCTTTCAAAGATATTTCCTTTTTCATGAAATATACATATGCCAGAAACATAGATCCAAAAAGGGTAAATACCTTAATTGTCTCACTTCTTTCAGTAAAATATCCGAGAATGACAATAGCTATAGAGTATAGCCCCAAAACTATTAATTGAATGTTTTTGCTTTGGCTTTGTTTTTCAATAAGCGTCATAAATAAAAAAATATGCAGGCAAGCATCTTTAAGATGCTCAGCAACATTATAATATTAGATAATTGAGTTCTGTCCTATTGGGCTTTTTTTAAAAAAGCTTTAGTTGTAGTTTTGCAAAATGATGAAAAATATTTTAAGTCTACTAGTACTTTTGGCATTCTTTGGTTCATGCAGTAAGCTGACCAAAGTTCTGAGAAATCCTGATATTGAGGAAAAATACGAAGCAGCCATCAATTATTACGATAATGAAGACTATTACAGAGCGGGTTTGGTCTTTGAGGACCTTCTCCCAAACATGATGGGCAGAAAAGAGGCTGAGTTTGTTCAATTCTATTATTCTTACTGCCATTATCACCAAAAGCAGTATGATATGGCCGCGTACTACTTTAAGCAATTTTACGATACTTACCGAAGGAGTGAGTTTGCAGAAGAGGCGCTCTTTATGCATGCATATTCAAATTATAAATCTACACCTGATTACAATTTGGACCAGTCTAATACCAATACTGCAATAGATGCCATGCAGGATTTTCTGAATATTTTTCCAGAAAGCGTTTATGCAGATCAAGGCAACCAAGTAATTGATGAGCTGAGGGAAAAATTGGAGACCAAAGCATATAACGTAGCAAAACAGTACCATAAGCTAAGAAGGTACAAGGCAGCTGTGATTGCTTATGAGAACTTTCAGAAAGATTACCCTGACTCTGATTTGAAAGAAGAGATTTCATTTTTAAAAGTACAGGCACAATATGAACTATCTAGAATGAGTATTCAATCTTTAAAGCAGGAGAGGTTTGAGAAGGCAGTAGAGTTTTATTATTACTTAGTAGATAGATATCCTGAATCTTCTTTCTTAAAAGAGGCACAGTCTATCTTTGACAATACACAAGACGAACTAGAGGACTTAGGCTTGAACTAATTCTATTATTTCTATTTTTTGCAACAATACTCCCTATATTTGCATTATAATTTAAAAAACACATATGGCAAATTCATCTATAGAGACTAGAGATATCTCAGAATTGATCAAAGAAACCGATAATGTTTACGAATCAGTTGTAATCATTTCCAAAAGGTCTAGGCAAATCTCAACTAAAGTAAAAGAAGAGCTAAGCAACAAGTTGGCTGAGTTCGCAACCTCTGTCGATAACTTAGAAGAGATTTTTGAGAACAGAGAGCAAATAGAGATTTCAAAATTCTATGAGCGTATGCCCAAACCAACTTTATTGGCTACAGAGGAGTTCTTGGAAGACAAAGTTTATTACCAAAGAGAAGGTGAGACGATAGAAAGCTCCGAAGAAGAAGACGATTTGGGAATCATATAAATGATACTTAAAGGAAAAAGAATTTTATTGGGAGTTACAGGAAGTATTGCAGCCTACAAGGCGGCTCATCTTGTAAGACTTCTCAAAAAAAAAGAAGCTGAAGTTAAAGTCGTTATGACTGCTTCAGCTTCTCACTTTATTACCCCTCTTACAATTTCTACGCTATCTCAAAATCCTGTTTTAATAGATTTTGTAAAAGATGAAACAGGTACTTGGAACAACCATGTAGAACTTGGCCTATGGGCAGACGCCATGCTAATTGCGCCTGCTACCGCAGCGACCATAGGCAAAATGGCCACTGCTACAGCAGATAACTTATTGTTGGCTTGTTATCTTTCGGCGCGCTGTCCTGTATTTTTTGCCCCTGCCATGGATCTAGACATGTTTACGCATCCTGCAACCAGCAGGAGCATGGTGCAATTGCAAAAAGATGGCGCTATTTTAATAGATGCAGAAGCAGGCGAATTGGCCAGTGGCCTTGAAGGAAAAGGCCGAATGGCAGAGCCTGAAAATATCCTTACTGCGTTAGAGTTCTACTTTAGTCAAAGAGATTTACTTAAAGGCAAAAAAGTGTTGATAACCGCAGGGCCGACCAAAGAATTTATAGATCCAGTTAGATACATTACCAATGCTTCTAGCGGAAAAATGGGTTATGCCCTGGCCGAGGTAGCCAGAGATTTTGGGGCCGAAGTACATCTGTTGAGCGGGCCGGTTAGTCTTACACCACCCAACGGTAACGTAAACACTACAATAATACAAACAGCAAAAGAAATGTATGAAACCGCTGCGGCAAGCTTTAAGGATGTCGATATAGCTATCTTTACAGCAGCAGTTGCCGATTACGCACCAAAAACCATAGCAACTCAAAAAATAAAAAAGCAAGGAGATAACATGCGGCTAGAATTGGT
>CAKZMZ010000228.1 GCA_937129345.1 uncultured Thalassovita sp.
AAGAAAAAAGCACGAAAGGTCCATGGCCTTGCAGAACGACGAACTGTTAAAAACCAATAAAGAGCTCGATAATTTTGTGTACCGTATATCTCATGACCTAAGAGCACCGGTAAGTTCAAGTTTAGGCCTGATCGAACTAGTAAAATCAGAACTTGCAGAAAAGAGGATAACGGCGCTTAATATGGAGCGGGTTTCTGAATATGTTGATATGCTCGATAGAAGCATGGCCAGAATGGATGGTTTTATTGGAGATATACTCGATTATTCTAGAAATGCCCGAATCGAAAGCGAGCTAACAGAAATCAATCTACATGATTTGATCAATGATATTTACCAACAATACAAGTTTCTGAACAAAGAAGCACACTTAGTTCTCCTTAATCGCTTAGACCCTGAAAAAATCATATTGAGCGATGCCCTCAGATTGAATATCATACTATCCAACCTCATCTCAAATAGTTTCAAATTTTTGGATAACAGCAAAGAGAAAAGTCTATTGGAAGTTAGTGCAAAATGGCATACTAAAAAAATAGAAATCATAATAAGTGACAACGGCATCGGTATAGAAGAGGAACTCCAAGACAAAATATTTGAGATGTTTTTTAGGGCCAGCAACAAAGCAAGTGGTTCAGGTTTAGGGCTTTACATTGTCAAAGAAAGCCTGGAAAGAATAGCAGGCTCCATAAAGATGGAATCCAAAACAAGAGAAGGTACTACTTTTACACTGCAAATCCCCCTAATAAAATCGACTTAGGTTTTTTTTAAACCTCAAAGTAAATAAAGATAAGTCGGGTTTCATCTATTTGTTTACGGTATTAACTCAGACCGATTTTTAATTTAGGCTTTGCAGGCATAATTTCGAGAAAAATCATATTCTTGAAGATGAAGCAAATTCTTTCGCAAAAACCTTTATGGCATCAGCCCATTTTAAAGCAATTTTTAATGTGCGCACTTATGCCAGTTTTACTACTAAATTGCCAAAACAAACAAGAGCGAAATGCAGAAAATGGCAAGATAATGCATTGGCAGTTCCCATTGCCTAGGCCGCACACAGGCATGCTATTGGGCAACGGCATACAAGGCTTAATGGTCTGGGGAGAAGGCGACCAACTGACCATTACCGTAGGCAGGGCTGGCTTTTGGGACCATCGCGGCGGCAATGATTTTTCGGCGCGTACCAACTACCAACAAGTAAAAACGCTGTTGCAGAGCAAAGATGATCAAGGCCTCAAAAAGGCTTTTGCCATAGATCAGGACCGTGGCAATTCTGGCAGACCGCACCAAACAGGCGGGGGCAGGATCAGTATACAATTGCCCGAGGGCTGGCAGTTGACAAGAGGCCAACTACATTTGGAAAAAGGCCTTATAGAAGTCATAGCTACCAACGCCAATGGCGCTGAAAAAAGCTATTTTATTTCACAGTCGCCCGACAGCGAATTGGCGATGGTCGAACTGCCTGAAAGCATAGAGGCATCTGAGGTGAGCATTAAAGCCAGTTGGGATTTGATCGCAAAGGAACTGGAGAAAATAGGGGTAAGTGCACCAAATCGATTTGAACTACCAAATGGAAGTGGCTTTCAGCAAAACCTACCCGAAGATTTGCCATTAGCGATGGGCTACGAATTGCAGGGCAATCGAATCAACATTGCTACTGCCTTGAGCCAAAATGCAGAGCAAGACGTAAAAAGCCTGTTGCAAAATGCAGACATTTCTGAAGAGAAAGCAAATGCCTTGGCTTGGTGGGAAAACTATTGGAAAGATACACCAAAACTCAACTTACCCGATCAAACTTTACAAGAATTGTATGATTATGGCATTTACAAACAAGCTTGCTGCACGCCACCACAAGGTTTAGCTTGCGGCTTACAGGGTCCCTTTTTAGAAGATTACCAAATCCCGCCTTGGAGTGCCGATTATCACTTTAATGTAAATATTCAGATGATTTACTGGCCTACTTTGGCCAGTGGCAAAACCGAGCACCTAAAACCCATGTGGGATATGCTCATGGGTTGGTATCCTAATATGCAAAAAACCGGTGAGTCTTTTTTTGGTAGGGAAGGTGCCATAATGATGCCCCACGCCGTAGACGATCGCTGCCAAGTAGTGGGCAGCTTCTGGACAGGCACCATTGACCATGCCTGTGCCGCTTGGATGGCCCAACTCGCTTGGTTGCACTACCGCTACACTATGGACGAAAGTATTTTAAAAGAAGTAGCCATGCCCTTGATGCATGGAACTTTTGAAGGTTTTTGGGCCATGGCTGAAAAGACCAATAAAAACGGCAGTGAAATGCTAGAACTACCCGTTACGGTCAGCCCTGAATTTAAAGGCTCTCGCATGGATGCTTGGGGTAAAAATGCCTCCTTTCAGTTAGCTGCTTTTAGAATGACTGCAGAGAATCTACAAAAATCAGCAGAAATATTGGGTGAAAGCGCGGACCCACGCTGGCAGGAGGTTTTGGATCTGATGCCCTCATATACCACCATCACTACCTCAAGAGAAAAAGAAAACCCAGAAAATACCTCTGAAAAAATAGCTTTATGGGAAGGGATGGATCTGATAGGTAGCCATCGCCATCATTCGCATTTGGCATCTATCTTTCCTTTTGTAACCATTGACCCTTTTGAAGAAAAGCACAAGAGTATCGTAGACAATTCGCTATGGCATTTGACCTACACAGGGGCAGGGGCATGGAGCGGCTGGTGTGTGCCTTGGGCGGCTACACTTTTTGCTAGAACTAACAATGCCGATGGGGCAGTAGGTTGGCTACATCACTTCGATAGATATTATACTAATGAAGGCCGTGGCACTTTGCACAATGGTACTTTTAGGGGCATGTCAGTAATAGCTGATCACCCATGGGATGAAAGACCAGAAGGTACACCAAACAGGGAAATCATGCAGCTTGATGGCGGTTTTGGGGCCGTAACAGCTGTAACAGAAATCTTATTACAGCATAGACGAGATGGCATACATGTGCTGCCCGATATTCCAAGAGATTGGAGAAAGTTCAATTTTGAAGATATTTACACTGAAGGTGCTTTTAAAGTAAGTGCTAAAGTAGAAAACAGGCAGGTAGTTGAGGTAACAGTGGAAAGTTTAAAAGGTGGCGGTATCAAATTATGGCATAATCTCGGCGAAAACTATCAGCTAGATGGGCAAAGCATGCAAGGTGCTTTGTTAGAAAGGGAATTTGAAGCAGGGGAAGAAGTAGTTTTGAAGAGAAGTTAAAAAAATAAAGCCCGCGAATAGATATCGCGGGCTTTTCTTATTCAAAAATCACATTCTATTTTCGCTAGGGGTTAAACTGGTAATGTCCGCAATTTTAATAGGCTCACCCGTTTTAATGCTGTTTCTAGCGGCAATGCCGATCAAGCAAGACATGGCACCATCTCTAGATCCAGCAGACAATTTTAGTGGATCCGGAGCATCAGGCGTTCTAAATATTTTATCCTGCAAACGCTTATCTCCACCGCCATGGCCACCACGGCTAAAGCCTACTTGCTCGGTTTTAAAGTCTTGCCAATTTTTATGTACGATCAGAGGCTCGTATTTCATGGCATCTTTACCCTGTGCCATTTCTTGTGCGTGCAAATCCTCCTGAGAAAGGTTTTCACCTTTTCTGTAGGGGATGTCCAACCAAGCCTCTATTCTGCCGTCGTGCCCATTAAAGGCTATGCGCCAGCCCTCAAATGGGGAGTAGGTCGTCAATGAATAATTGAGCACCACATTGTTGGCGTATTTTACTTGTGCAGACATCTTATCATAAATATTGATAGAATCTCTAAACAAGCAATTGTCTCTGATGTAACCGTCGTATTTCTCGTTTTCTGCATACAGTTTCATAGACATTTCATCCTTGGTAATGTCCCAGTGATAATTGCAATCTGCCTTATGCACGCAAGTTCTACAGTTTACGCCACTAAATGGTCCGTTTAAGCCGTAATGCTCTAAATCGCCCATGGCATAAACCTCCACTGGATCAGAGTCTAACCACCAATTTACCAAATCGAAGTGGTGAGTGGCTTTGTGCACAAACAAAGTACCTCCTGCTTGTTCCAAACCATGCCAACGCCTAAAGTAAGAAGCGCCATGGTAATTGTTCAAGTACCAATGGAAATCTACCGAGGTTACTTTACCAATGGCACCTTCTGTTAACAATTCTTTGATCCTAGTCATATAAGGGCTCCAGCGATAGTTGAACCCAACAATTACCTTTTTGCCCGTTCTTCTTTCCGCCTCTAAGATGTCTTCGCATTTGTACTCATCGGTAGTCATAGGTTTCTCGGTAAGTACATCTATGCCGGCTTCCAAGCTCTTGATGATAAACTGATGGTGGGTAGAATCTTTGGTAGTAACTATGACAAGCTCTGGTTTGGTCGTTTCGAGCATCTCATCAAAGTTAGTAAAAGTAGGACATTCAACACCGATAAACTTTTTGCCAAACTCCAACCTACCCGAATTGATATCACACAAACCTACAAACTCTAAAATATCGTTATAGTTCTCTACCAGTCTCTTGCCCCAAAAAGTTGTACCCCTAATACCTGTGCCTACCAATGCCACTCTTTTTTTAGCTCTTTTACTTGTATGCATGCCTGATACGGATCCTGCCAGCATAGTAGCGGCAGTAGCAGCACTTGTTTTTTCGATGAAAGATCGTCTACTGATTTCCTTGTTCATAGTTTAATGTGTTTTTTTGAGTTACAAATTCACCTCAATATAATGAAGGCTTTAAAAACTAGCATGCTACACTGTTATATTTATCGCTTTCTTGATACGAACAAAGAAAAAAGTAGACTAAAAAAAGACACCATACGTGTTTTATTCTTTTAAATAGTTTTAATTGTTTTATGTTGGTGTAAAACCCTGATAGTCAGTTTACTACAAAGAAAGATATGACATTGATAAGGTATTTTATGACACCTTTAAGGATAATTATGGCATAATTAAGGTTTTTTATGACGCTATTAAGGACTACTCAGACATATTTAAGGCGTCATACATAGTTTAATATGACAGATATAAGGATGGTAAATCGATGCGACCCCACATTTAAAGTATTCAATTATGACAGAATTAAGGGCGGATGATTTCATTTATCCTGCTAAGTATGACAGATATAAGGCTCTAGAGTAAAAAAGATAGTCCGCAAATTACATTTAAGACCTTTAAATTTAACATTGGCAAACATACTAATGCAAGTTGCTCGAGACCTTAAAGACTTACTTTTAGCAATACGCTTTGACATACCTGCATATAGGCTTTTAAAAATTGAGGTATTCTGATATATAAAAAAAGGCAAGGCGCTACACAATAACTATAAAAATATGACATAAATAAGGTCGAATTTTACGAATTATGACAGATCTAAGGATGAATTTATGACTTGTTCATGCATTGTGTCATATTTCCGATTATATTCGAAAAAAGCAATGAGTCGAGTATGTCGAGTTCCAATCCGCACCTAATAGTAAAAAGTAATAAATTGATCAACGCCCATTTAAATGGGCTTACGCTCACCCAATTGCGCTTTTTAGAAATTTTAGTAGCCCAACTCGATAGAAAGCAAAGTGAGTTTAGTAAGCAAAAGGTGTATCTCAACGATTTTGTAAAAGATATAGGTACCAACAACAAAAACGAATACCAAAGAGCCAGAGAGGTCACCAAATCTATGATGAAACACGTTATAGAAATTTTTGATGACGATGAAGGACTCAAACAAAGAAACATCTTCCACGCAGTGGATTTTCCTAAGGGCAAATCTTATGTAGAGGTGGTTTTTCATCCTCACCTGCGCCCCTATCTTTTACAGCTAAAAGAGAAGTTTACAGCCTACGACATAAGAAATACCCTACACCTGAGTAGTGTGTACGCCATACAGATTTATCAGCTGCTTAAACAGTACCATAAAATCGGTTCTCGCGAATTTGAGCTGAGAGAGTTGCGCAGGATTTTAGGCGTTGAGAAAAAATACAAGTTGTATGCAGATTTTAAAAAGCGGGTGCTTTTAAGCTCGCAGCGCGAACTTACTGCCAACTGCGACATAACCTTTACTTTTAAAGAGAAAAAACAAGGCAGGAAAGTACATGCCATTGTATTTCAAATAAAAACCCAACAAACCAAGCGAGACAGAGAAGACAATAGCTTAGAAATTGAAATCACAGACAGCGACCTGAGATTAAAAGCTATCTTGGTAGAGATGGGCTTAACCGATCTGCAGATCAAAGAGTGCTTTGCCAAATACAGCAAAGAGAAAATTGCTCAATTGGTAGAATACACCAGAGAGCGTTTTAAGGATGGGCAAGTAGAAAATCCAGCAGCTTACCTTATTGGCTTGCTCAAAAAAGAAGTGGTGATCAATATGCATGCAGCGCCTGATACCAAAGCTAAGGTCAAGAAAGAAGAAAAGTTTGTAGAGGAGGTGGCACTTATAGAAGCGCTCAAAAAAGAGTTTGAGCAGATTCATAAACAACAAAACCTTAAGCTGGTAAAAAATGCCACAACAGAAGATGTTAAACGCTTTGAGTCCTACGTAAAGACGATTCCATTTCTAAAGAAAAAGTTTTTTAGAGATGGGAAATTAGATATGAACCATCCCGATTTTGAGACTTGGTTGGGCAACTATTTGGCTAGTGACTTTGATCAAAGTTTTATAGATTGGGTAAAAGAAAGCAAGGGCTACCATTTACAAAAAGCAGATGGCGATGCTTTTAAAATAGTAGGTAAGCAAAACACACTTTTTTAACTCAGTAACTTTATGTTGATGGAGGCGCAATATTACTTATTGGATGTTTTTACAGATAAAAAGTTTGGAGGCAACCAACTCGCTGTATTTCCTGATGCAGCCAAAATTCCGGAAGATTCATTGCAAAAAATCGCTAGGGAGCTCAATCTTTCAGAAACGGTTTTTTTGTATCCGCCTACTACCGAAAAAGGCGATTTTAAAATGCGCATTTTCACGCCAGGCCAAGAAATGCCCACAGCAGGGCACCCTACCATAGGTACGGCGCATTTGCTTTTAAACGAGTTGTACAAGCCGCTTAAAAATCTTGATACACTGGTTTTGGAGCAAAAAATTGGACCTATAAATGTTACCTTCTTAAAGGAAGAGAAACATTTTGGTTTGATCACTATGCAACAACCCAATCCGATTTTTGGCAAATTGATGCAAAACCGAGAATTGATTGCCGAGATGCTTTCAATAGAGGAAGAGGACTTAATGCCTGCTTTACCTATCCAGTGCATTTCTTGTGGAAATGATTTTATGTACATCCCTGTAATTTCGCTTGAAGTACTCAGTAGGATAGATATAAGAGTAGATTTACTAAAAAGAAATGCCAATAAATTAGAGACCCAAGCACTATATATTTTTACCACAGCTACTCAGTCAGATGAGGTAGATACCAGAGGCCGTATGTTTGCACCGGAATTGGGCATAGTAGAAGACCCCGCCACAGGCAGTGCTAGTGGTCCACTAGGCTGTTACTTAGTGAGACACGCTTTAAGCGATGGCAAAATGATCAATTGCGAACAAGGCGTAGAAATGGGCAGGCCTAGTAAAATAAAAGTACAGATTGAACACGAAAACGAAGTTATTACTAAAGTGCTGGTCGGCGGAGAAGCGGTCTTGGTAGGAGAGGGAAAGATGTTTGTTTGAGGTTACTTTCTTTTGTCCAACTCCTCTAATTTCTGTTCGATGAACTCTTTGTGTTTCCGGATTTCAGAGTTGATAAGTTGGGTTATTTCTGATTCGGTAAGTTGTTGATTATAGAGTTTTTGAATCAAGTAAATATTATTTGAATCTCTAACTGTATAATAGGACTTGTAGAAGTTGAAACTTATTTCAGATTTATACGATAAATCTTCATATCCAATTTTTTTAAAACTTGAAAACTTAGAGGTCATCTGTATAATATCAATTTTGAAAAACTGTCTACTAAAAGCGGTTTTTGCTTCATCATAAGATAAAAACTCAGCTTTTCTATTAATTAGAATAATGGAGTTATGATTTTTATAAAAAGCTTTTAACATTCCATTTTTAAGAGTAAATATATTAGAAGCTTTTTCAATTGAATTTCTAAATAATTCTGCTATACTAGAATTATTTTTCAAAATTTCATGAGAATTTTTAGAACCCTTAAATCTCTTCTCCAATAGCTTAATTTCCTTATCAATATCATCGGGTTCCTCAATACTTTCGCCTTTGGCTCCTTTGAGCATGAGTTCTAAAGAATGGCAAAGGTTGGTAGTAATATAGTCTATGAAAGGCTCAAAAATACCTGCATCGGCTTGTTCCAAGGCAGCGATGTAATTCTGTTTGTCTTCTGTTTTGATAACAACTGGTGGATAACCAAATTGCATCAAAATAAAGTTCATGAGAATTCTGGCTGTTCTACCATTACCATCATCAAATGGGTGAATTCTTATAAATTTGTAATGAAACTCCGCAGCTAGCAAAATTGGGTTTACTTCTTTCTCTTCAATTTTGTCTCTGTACCACACCATTAAATCATGCATTTTAGCTGGCGTTTCTTCAGGTGTAGCGAACCTAAAAATCTCACCAGTCTTTGTTTTTACATGATTGGGTGTAGTTTTATACTCACCTATTTTTACTTTCTTTTTAGTGGGTTTCCCATCAGGTGTAAGGGCATCTACTTCATAGGGTTCTTTTAAAATAAGTTTATGGAGTTCTCTAATAAAGTTTTCAGTGAGTGGTCTATTCTGTTTTAAAATATCCCAAACCCAGCTAATGGCCTCATTATGTCCAGTTACTTCAATATGGTCTTTTAGGGGTTTGCCTTGAGCTGTAATGCCAAAAAGTAATAAAGCTTTGGTTTCTCCATAGGTGAGGGAATTGCCTTCCAAATGGTTAGAGTGGTAATTCCAATCCAACCTAAACTTTTGCATAATACGCGCCTCATCCTCCTTTTTGAGAGGACGAAGCGCGTCTAGTTCTGCTTTTAGTTGTATGGCTTTGGCTATGCTTTCCATATTTGACTAACACCTATTTTCAATTAATCATTAACCATTTACAACTGATCATTACTATATCAATTCATATCCTTCAAATACTTATACAACTCACTATCGGTAGAAAGTATTACCGAAGTTTTTTCACTAAAAGTCTGTTTGAGGGTTTCCATAGATTTGATAAAACTGTACAGTTCGCGAGACTGATTAGATTTATCGTAGGCACTGGCATATATATTGGCAGCTTCTGCATCTGCCTTACCTCTTATCTCTTCTGCAGTACGGAAGGCTTCTGATTGTATCCGTTTTAATTCCCTTTCTTTTTCACCATTTATACGCGAAGCCTCACCGCCACCCTCAGACCTGAATTTTTCTGCAATTCGAAAGCGCTCACTCTTCATCCTTTCGTAAACTTGGTCTCGTACTTCTTGTACATAATTGATGCGTTTAAAACGAAAGTCTAGGATCTCAATGCCTAAATCGGAGGCTTGCCTGTTAGCAGACTCAAGAATTTGGTTTTGGATTTCCTGCCTGCCCACTTCAATTTCTATTAATGTATCTGTTGTAATCTCGGTGAGGGTATCTAAGATAACAGGTACACGATTAGACGTCCTTACAGCTTCTTCAATATTGTTATTGGCAATAAAGTTTCGTGTTTCCCCATCAAGGATATCATCTAACCTTGATTGAGCGCCTCGCTCGTTGGTTAAACGCTTAAAAAACTGAAGGGGATCTGTTATTTGCCACCTTGCATAAGTGTCTACAAAAATAAACTTTTTGTCTTTGGTGGGTACTTGGTTAGGGTCGCCATCCCATTCCATATAACGTTTTTCAAAGTAATTGACCGTATGTATGAAAGGGACTTTAAATTTAAACCCTGGTGTGGTAATGGCATCACCTATAGGTCTACCAAATTGTGTGACCACTACTTGCTGTTTTTCATCTACTATATAAGTACTTTGAGAAAGCACTACCAATAGAGCTATTACTACTATTATGATTATCTTATTCATTATTGTTGTGCGTTTGAGGTATTTGAATTTTTCAGTCCCATTTGCAAAAGGGGCAATACACTATTTCCTTCGTCGTCCGTAATGACTACGTTACCAAGTCTCGGTAATATTTCAGACATGGTCTCTAGGTATATCCTTCGTTTGGTTACCTCTGTTGCTTTGATGTATTCGCTATAAAGTTCATTAAAACGGGCTGTTTCACCTTTGGCTCGGTTTACTCGCTCAGTAGCATAACCCTCTGCTTTTTGTATGGTCTCTTCTGCTTGGCCACTGGCTCTTGGGATAACTTTATTATACTCTGAGCGGGCTTGGTTAATCAAAGTTTCTTTTTCTTGTTGGGCTTCGTTTACCGCATTAAATGCTGCTTTAACTGGGTCGGGTGGGTTTACATCCTGTAACACCACTTGTTCGATTTTAATGCCCATAGAGTAATCATTACATATTTCTTGTATGAGCTCTTCCAACTTGCCACCAATTTCTGTTCTACCAATGGTAAGCACCTCGTTAACGGTTCTGTCACCTACAATTTGCCGCATAGCAGACTCAGAAATATCTCTAAGTGTAGTTTCGGGGTTACGCACCTTAAATAGGTAGTTGTAGGCATTGTCAATCCTGTATTGTACTACCCACTCCACATCAGCTAGGTTAAGATCGCCGGTCAGCATGAGCGATTCGTCTTTAGTGCCTTGTCTTGTGTACTCAGAATTTACGCCTGCAGCTACTGTTCTAAAACCGAACTCTTGTTTTTGCTGCCTTTCTACGGGTACTTTAAAAACCTCCTCTGTAAAAGGAATTTTAAGATTAAGGCCAGGTTCTACAGTGCGTACATATTTACCGAACCGGGTAATTACGCCCACTTCTTCAGTACCCACTTGGAACACCATACTCCAGAGTGTAACAATTAAAAGAAGGACTATAATGATGAGTCGCGTACGTTTTAAAAACGCCGCAATATTGGGAGGCAGGTTAAGCCTGTCTATAAAGTTTTCGAACATATGTTTATTTAATTTCAGTTAAACTTTAGAATTAGCTAAAAAAAATTCTTTGATTAGATAGTGACAACATCTTGTCTAAGACTTTAAGCTTCTATTTCCTAAAAGCCAGGTAAATAGCAGCATGGTATCAAACAAAAACAGCCACATTAACTACAAAGAAATATATTTAGGTAACTCCTTTAAAAAAATAACTGAAATAAAGGTAATGGCTTTGGGGCAGTTAAAAAAATTTGTTGCTCTAGATATAAAGAAGAGCGATGCCTACAGACAATTTTATTTGTCTTCAAAACTATAATAAGAAGCGTTTTTTTCTTTGCTTAGCATTGATTTGATCTGTAAAAAGTGCCTTTGCTGATGTACCACCACAAAACGCAAAGCATCTCCGATTTTCAATTTGATCAATTTCAAAAACTCTACAGGTATTTTATTTTGGTTGATGTTTTTATTTTCTAACTGAGAGATGACCTTTAACAGACGTTGTTGCCAAGTACAAAACTCATGGCAAACTTCTATAGAAACTGCTTTACCCAAAGTGTTCATGTGCTTTAGTGTTTTTTGAGGCTTAGTATTTTCTGGCGACATCATTTTAATGAACTTACCGCCCAACCAACCTACCGAATAGGTGTCATTTCCCCTTTTTTGTGCTTGTAATACCGATTTTTCTAAAAGAGGGATGTAATAAGCAGCATATTGATTAAGGTGTTGGATGCATTCCAGTATGTTCCATTTTTCTGCTTTAGGTCTTTGAGTAAGCAAAGCCTCGGAGCTTGAGATAAGGCTTTCTTCCGCAAGGGAAAGTTGTGCTTCTACTTGATGTTTCAATTGCTCTAGCAACTCATGCTGTGTCATGTTTTTACATTTATGTTTGGGCTAAATTAATGGGTAAATAGATGTTTGGCATTGATTTCAATCAAGAATTGAAGTTTATGAGAATTGAAACTTTAAGAGTTGAGTTTTCTGCTTAGCGTTTCGGGAGCCATGCCCAAATAGGAAGCGATGTACTTATGAGGGATTTGCTGAAAAACGTATGGGCTTCTTTGTAGCAGTTTTTCAATCCTTGCTTCTGGGTTGCCGTTAAGCATTTCAGCTTCACGCTCAATGCGACCAATTAAGGCTTTTTCTACCATGATTCGCCAGCAGCGTTCTAAGTCGGCATGCTTGTTTAATAATGACATGAAATTATTTCTGTGTATGCCTACTAGAGTGGTTTTGCGCAGGGCTTGTATACAAAACTCAGAGGGCAGGCCTTCTACAAAAGAAGGAAAAGAAGTGATAAACTCATTAGGATGCCCAAAGCCTACACAGATTTCTTTTTCGGCAGCAGGGTAAAAAATGCGTAATGCCCCACTTTTTATGAGGTACATGTAATGCTCTTTTTGCCCTTTTTGCACCAAAAATTCATAGGCTTTTAAAGTTCTCTCATGTTTCCAAACTGCTTCTAAGTTTTGGCTAACCACTTCTGAAAGTGGCGCTGCTTTTTTGATCAATTCAGAAGGTGAGATTGACAGATCAGCCATTGGTATCTAACATTAAATCGCAATACCAAAAACCGTATTCTTTGGGGGCATTTGAATCGTTAGTCTTAGGTGCGGGATAAGTTTTGTACACCAAATCGCCTTTTTTAAAAGCAACAGGATGCTTAAAAGTAGGCCCATCAAAGCAGAAAGTATGGAATTCTCCATTTTCGCCGCAGGGGTCTATGTTATCGGGCAAATCTTCTAAAAAGCTTTCGTCGATCAAGCGACCGCAAAAAGACTTAGGTAAAAGCTGTGCATTGGTGCAAACCAAAATTGCCTTAAAACCATCCTTAATGAAATTGGCTAAGAGTGCTTTGGTGTCTTTTTTCCAAATAGGGAAGTGGGCGGTTACCCCAACACTTTTGAGCATTTTTTCTCTATATGCACGTAAATCTTCTAAAAAAATATCACCGAAAATCGACTCTGTAAAACCAAGTGCTTTCAGTTCCATCAATTTCTCACTCATAGTTTGGTTATAGATTTCCATACTAGGGCTTTCTGGCATATTGATAATACTTAGTGGAATGCCAATGGCTTTGGCTTGTGCCTCTAGTAAACTTATGTGTAAACCGTGCATAGATACTCTATTGTACTTGATGTTGACCGTAGTAATCAGTTGGGCAACATCCAGCACATTTTCTTGGAGAGCTGCATGTAAGGCCATAGCAGCATCTTTACCGCTGCTCCAATTCATAAAGGCTTTTGGTTTACTCATAAGCTTGTTTCCATTCTTTAAAAATTTGATGGATTTGCGGCAAGGCTTCCATTAAAGCGGCTGGCCCAGGCTGCAAAATCAGTTCAGATTTGATTTCGAAAATGGCATCGGTTTTTACCGCATTGATATTTGCCCAACCTTCTCTGGCTAACAATTTAGGTTTTTTAAACATTTTACCGCACCAAGAAGCTAAGATAACATCGGGATTTCTTTTGATTATTTCTGAATGGTTAGCGATTATTCTATCCTTTGCTAAGGAATTTTTAGCAAACTCTGGAAATAGATCTTCGCCTCCTGCTATTTCAATAATTTCACTCACCCAGCGTATGCCCGAGATTAACGGGTCGAACCATTCTTCAAAATACACCTTGGGCTTTACTTTCCAATGGTTGGTTGCTGCTTTAATTTGGGCAATGTCATTTTCAATATTTTTAACCAACTCCAAAGCTTTTGGCTGCTGCCCGACTAGTGCACCCAATTGCACCATCATTTTTAAAATGCCTTGCACGCTGCGGTGGTTGTTTACCCAAACGGTAATGCCTTGGGCAATGAGTTCCTTGGCGATATTGGCTTGAATATCAGAAAAACCGATTACTAAGTCGGGCTTTAAGTCTAGAATTTCATCAGTTTTGGCATCGAGAAAGGTGCTTACCTTGGGTTTCTCTTTTCTAGCTTTTTTCGGCCTAACGGTAAATCCTGAGATGCCTACAATTCTATCTTGCTCGCCTAGTAGATAAAGCGTTTCTGTGGTTTCTTCGGTTAGGCAAATGATACGCTCGGGGTAGTAGTTCATGCTGCTCTTTTACTGGATATAGGGTAAAACTAAATAGCATGTAACATACTTACAAAAACCTATATTTAGAATATCCCTTTCCGATACCTTAATGAAGTTTTGCATAATCATAAAAGAACACGTTATCGATACATTAACGAGAGGTTTTTGAAATTTAAGTAAGAAATCATTTAAAAAGTGAGTCCTTGCGATAGTTGCCACTATCTCCCCTGTCATTGCTAGACCTAATATTTTTTGCAAAATACACAAAACAGGATGACGCGGATACTCTTAAAGTTGCCGATGAGGACATCGACAACGGCGATAATTAATCACATCATAAGCATGAGCGGTAGCGACCGTCGCGGTAGCGAAAAAGCAATCTGTAACCTACGAGCAAACAGGAGACAGATTCCATCGCTGTCGCTCGGAATGACGGTATAACATATTGAATATTAATTTTTTGCATAAAAACCTCATGTTACATTAGACCGTGATACCGTTTTGTGTATTTTGAGCCCAAAACATTAGATTTCGCAAAGACGAAATTTCCAAGGAATTTTTGTTTTAGAGCTAAAGTCCAATAGCCGACTAAACCAAAATATCTTTCACAATGTGCCCATGTACATCAGTTAATCTATACCTCCTGCCTTGGTGTTTAAAGGTCAGTTTCTCGTGGTCTATGCCTAGTAAGTACAATAGGGTCGCTTGGAAATCATGCACATGCACAGGTTTTTCTGTGATGTTATAGCCAAACTCATCGGTAGCGCCGTAAACCATACCCGGTTTAATACCTCCGCCTGCCATCCAAACCGTAAAGCTTCTAGGGTGGTGGTCTCTGCCATAATTGGTTTTGGTAAGTTTACCTTGGGAGTAATTGGTCCTACCGAACTCTCCGCCCCAAATAACAAGCGTATCTTCTAGCAGGCCGCGCTGTTTTAAGTCTTGTACCAAAGCTGCCGAAGCCTGATCGGTACTCTTTGCCATGATATCGATGTCTTTAGGCAAATTACCGTGCTGGTCCCAACCTTGGTGGTAGAGTTGCACAAACTTTACATCTTTTTCAATCAGCCTTCTTGCCAAAAGACAATTGGCAGCAAAAGTACCGGGCTTTCTAGATTCCTCTCCATACATATCGTAAATGTAATCGGGTTCATTGGAGATGTCCATGGTTTCGGGTACGGAGGTTTGCATGCGGTACGCCATTTCGTATTGGGCAATTCGGGTGTCTATTTCGGGGTCGAGCACTTTTTGGTATTGCAGGCTGTGCAACTCACTCAAAGCATCTAACATGCGGCGGCGACTGTTTTTGCTCATGCCATCAGGGTCGTTGAGGTACAACACAGGG
>CAKZMZ010000229.1 GCA_937129345.1 uncultured Thalassovita sp.
CTACCTGTTTCTAGCAGGGTGTTCACTAAAAAACCTATGGTGTAAGATAAAACCATAATGCCCCCGGCTATAAGCAAAAGCGATTTATAAAGTGGCTTAAAGTTTTCTCTTAAAAAATCGAAAGTGACTGAAATACTGCCGCCAAAATCTCTTGTTGTTCTCAAGCGTATAGGCTCATGTTTGTGCATCATCTGAAAAGGGTTTTCTATTGGCAATGTAACTAGGATATACCACTACATACAAAATTATAAATACAGCCGAAAGTAGAATGATTCCTATTTTTATAGCAATGGGAAACTCGGTAAGCCGGGTAACAAAACTTTCTAAAAATCCGGCAATAATAAATAACGGCACCAAACCTATCACGATTTTTAAGCCATCTCTCGCCCCCTTTTTTAAAGAATGCCATCTGGGCAGCGTGCCAGGAAAAAGGAAACTATTACCCATGACCATGCCGCTGCCACCTGCAATTACAATAGAAGATATTTCTATGGTACCGTGTATCCAAATAGTAAGAAAAGACTCTAGCAATAAGCCATACCCGTAAAAGAAATACTGAAAACAGCCCACCATAATACCATTGAGCAGTAAAATGTAGCCTGTGCCAATGGAAAAGAAAATACCGAGTATAAAAGCATAAAATGATACCCTTACATTATTATAGGTGATGGCAAAGAACATATCTACTTGCCCACGGCTTTTGTAAACAGCCATGGGATCGCCCTTTTCAATATTCTCTATAGTCATGTTTACATAACGATCTCCCAAAATTAATCGAGCAAAATTTTCGTCGTAGATACTAGAGACTACACCGATCAACATAGCACCAACAAAAATTAAAAATGCATAGAGAAATTGCTTCCTATGTTTGTAGAATAGAAGCGGTAGTTCGTATTTCCAAAAAGAGAGTATTCTTCCTGAGCGCTCGCGCTTATTTTTATAAATGGACTGATGCACCCGCATGGCCAAATGGTTAAGGTACAATACCGTCTCACTTTCGGGAAAAAATGTTCGTGCGTAGGCCAAATCATCGGTAAGTTGTATATAAAGGTTTGAGACACGATCGGGAGTCTGCCTTTGGTGGCCTTTCAATACCTCTTCAAATTGTTTCCACTTTTCCTTGTTTTTCTTTACGAAGGCGGCTTCTCGCATAAAAAATGGCCTTATAAGGTAAATACCTAATCAAAAAATGTACTCTAATTTTTTAGAGCTAATTTTTAAAAAAAACGAATTACTTTTTTTTTTAGAAAGACATAAGCAGATTGTCCTGATTTTAGTGCCTGGATCAACCTGATTTAATCGACATCAAACTACAATCTTTTATTCAGAACTAAATAAATGAAACTCTACCCGCCTATTTTGTTTCTTGTCTTCTTCTGTAACTTCTTCTACTATAATTGGCTGAGAACTGCCCATACCGTAAGCTTCTACTCGGCTATCTGCAAAAGAACCATAAGACAAAATATATTCTCTAATAACCTGTGCCCTCTTTAAAGAGAGTTTGATATTGTCTTCAGGATCACCGTCTGTGTCGGTATGGCCAACAATTTTGAGATTAAAATGAGGATGATCCGCCAAAAAGTCTATGATCAAATGGAGATTGTTCTCCATAATAGGTTTGAGTGTTGCACTGCCCTTATCAAAATCAATAGATTCAAAAGAGATTGAACTTGAAACACTCGTTGCCTCAATATCGATTTCAGTATCTCCATCTAAATAAAACACTTGCTCAATATCAAAAAAGTTATCTCCTTCTACTATGATCAAATAGTTTCTCTTATCGATCAGCTCAAACTCAAAAGTGCCATCGTCGTAGGTGCGCCTTGGTGCCACTTCGTCTCCTTCATCCATATCTATAACAGTAACCACTCCTTGAAATACCTCTCCTGTTGTTGGCTCAATAATTCGACCTCTAAATTTTACAACACTATTCGGCTTGGCATCCATAGGGAGTGGAAAAGACTGTAGGTCGAGATTCTCCGCTTTAGGATCCATAGATTTGGCATAAAACAGCCATTTGGATTCAGAATCTATGGTGAAGTAAAACTCACTTCCATTTCCGTTTACCAGCGGCCCCACATTAAAAGGTTCAGACCAAGTATCTTCTCTTTGGTAGGTTTTAAAAATATCGAAATCTCCGAAATTGAGTAAGTGCCCGTTTGATGAGAAATAAAGCACATGGTACTTAGGGTGTGGATAAGGACTTACCTCACTTGCCCTTGTATTGATCACAGGGCCTATATTCTGCGCAGGGCTCCAAGAATTGTCCTTTACATCTTTAACTGAATAGTAAATGTCTGTACCGCCAAAGCCGCCTTTTCTTGCAGAAGAGAAAAACAAAGTGTCTCCAGTAATAGAAAAAGCCGGGTGTGAATCCCAGGCATAGCTATTTATGTTTTTGCCTAAGTTCTTTGGTTCGCTCCAGGCGCTATCTGAGGTCATCTCGGTCATGTACAAATCACAGTCGCCCAAGCCATCAGGACTGTTACATCTTGCAAAAACAATGGTTTTACCATCGCGACTCATGCAAGGTGAGCCTTCATTATGTGCTGAGTTTAGTGCTTCAAAAGGTTCTGCCATGCCCCATTCGTCGTACTCCACATTTTTCTTCGATATATAAATGTCTTCGTTTTGCCTCGGTTTTACCAAGTTCATAGAAACCCTTGAGGTATCTATATTTCTACTCGAAGTAAAAATGATCAAATCGTCTTCTTCGCCCGAAATGGTAAGGCCGTAGTCATCAAAAGGAGAATTGACACCGTCGCCCATTTCTAACATAATGTCTTTTGGCGGCATGAGCGTGTCTATTTGCTTTCGCTTTTCTATTAGCCTGTAGTAGTCTTCTATGTCTGCATAAAGGGTTTTATCGTAATGCGCAATAGAATCGTAATAGGTAAGTGCCTTTTGTAAATCTCCTCTGTAGTGCTTAATGATCAACCTGTAAAGGTCTTTTGTCAGTTCCATTTGTCCCTGTGCTTCTGCCACTCTTGCCAGCATCCACACTTTATCCATGTCCTGTATAAAGTTTTTAATGCCAAAGTTGCTTACATAGTCATACAACTTTTCCATAAACTCTTTCCATTGCTTGTTGCGCTTTAACCTTTGTATTTCTGCCAGTTTGGCAGGTTTGTAGTAATCATATACTTTATTGATGTTTTTAAAGGTGATTTTTGAAAGATTTATGGCTGATGCAGTATCGGTCGGATTGAATTTTTCTACACGTAGATTTTTTTCGTCTGGATTTTTCCCAGACTTGAGATTGCGCTGAGCAAAGCCAAGACTACTTAACAGCAGACTTAAAACTATGAATGTGAAATATTTATGAATTATGCGTTTCAATTCGATAATACTTTTTTCGACAAATAAAACCATGTGATAAACGCTTTATAGCCAGAGTATATTCGTCAATGCTCGTTAAAAAAGTACATATTTAAAAAAAATCATACTTATAAAACAAGATGATAGTAAGATGGTTAGTGACTTAAAGCCATTGTTAAAGCTTAAAAATAAGCTGTAAAATTGTCACAAGCTCATATTTAATGCAAAACTCTTTGCTCAATAAAAACAAAAAGCAAACTTAGAGATTTAAAGTAGATTATTTGGCTTTGTAAGAGTATTGAAATACGATTACCCCAAAAAAAATATATTTTCAATAAAACATTAATTATTTGGTGGCACATGTATTGTTCTTTGAACAAATACATAAATGGTAATTTATAAAATTTAATTCATAGAAATGAGAAATCATCACTTCTTGAGTTAAATTTAGAGCTAACTTTCTTTGAAAGTATGCTTAAAATTACTAATTAATTTAAAGAAAGGCCTTAGACAATAAGAAGCGGAGTTAAATGAAGGAAAATAAGCCATTTCAACAAATTCAGTTGAGCGAGATAGCCGATATGGAATCGGATCAATTAATACCCATCATTCCGGGCGACGAAGAGGAAGACAAAACCTATAAACACGGCACAAAACTCGAAATGCCCATTCTTCCTATAAGAAATACAGTTTTATTTCCCGGGGTGGTAATTCCTATAACCGTAGGCAGACAAAAGTCTATAAAACTTGTAAAAAAAGCTTATAAGGGCGATAAAACCATTGGCGTAATCGCGCAAAAAAACTCTAATAGCGACGAACCTACCGAAAAAGACTTGTACAAAGTAGGCACCGTGGCTAGGATACTTAAATTATTGGTACTGCCCGATGGCAACACAACGATCATTATCCAAGGCAGGAGCAAATTCAAACTTGTAGATATGCTCAAAGACAGCCCATATATGGTTGCCGAGATCATGATACAGAAGGATAAGTTCCCTGCCAAGAACTCTAAAGAAACCAAAGCTTTGGTTTCTTCGCTAAAAGAGGCTGCTACTAAAATTTTGCGTTTAAATCCCGAGATACCCCAAGAAGCACAGGTGGCTTTAGACAATATAAGCAACCCAAGTTTTTTGATGCATTTTCTTTCCTCAAACATCAATGCAGATGTAAAGGACAAACAAGCCTTACTCGAGCTTACCGACGGCAGAGAACGCGCCACCAGACTTTTGGAGCATATGATGAAGGAAATTCAGATGCTCGAATTGAAACATGAGATACAAAGCAAGGTACACTCAGACATAGATCAGCAGCAACGCGACTATTTTTTGAGACAACAGATGAAGGTGCTGCAAGATGAGTTGGGAGTTGATGGCCCCGACCAAGAATTGGAAAGCTTGCGCATGCGTGCCGAAAAGAAAAAATGGCCTGCCTATGTGAGAGAGCATTTTAATAAGGAAATATCTAAAGTAAGTAGGGTCAACCCTGCCTCTGCCGAATATCCTATTTTGGTAAATTACTGCGAATTATTGGTAGATTTGCCGTGGGAAGACATTACCAAAGATCATTTTGATTTGGACAAAGCCCAGAAAATACTTGACAGAGACCACTACGGGCTTAAAAAAGTAAAAGAAAGAATCATCGAATATTTGGCAGTACTTAAGCTCAAGCAAAACTTAAAAGGACCAATTTTATGCTTGTATGGCCCTCCGGGTGTAGGTAAAACTTCTCTAGGCCGTTCCATTGCACAAGCACTCAACAGAAAATACATCAGAATGTCTTTGGGCGGTGTGAGGGATGAAGCTGAAATACGGGGTCATAGAAAGACCTACGTAGGCGCCATGCCAGGCAGGATCATCCAAAACCTTAAGAAGGTTGGTTCATCTAACCCGGTTTTTATTTTAGATGAAATCGATAAAACAGGTTCTGACTTTAGAGGAGACCCCTCTTCTGCTTTACTCGAAGTATTAGATCCGGAGCAGAACAGTACCTTTGTAGATAATTATCTAGAATTGGAGTACGACCTGTCTAAAATTCTGTTTATAGCTACTGCCAACTCTCTAGATACCATTCATCCTGCCCTAAGAGATAGAATGGAAATTATTGAAGTGAACGGCTATACTTTAGAAGAGAAGCTAGAAATAGCTAAGAAACACCTCATACCGAAACAAAGAAAAGAGCATGGCCTTACCGCAAAGGATATAAGTTTTGATAAAAAAGGGATCACAGCCATAGTAGAGGGCTACACTAGAGAATCAGGCGTAAGGAATCTTGAAAGAAAAATAGGTTCGATCATTAGAAATATAGCCAAGTCTGTAGCAATGGACCAAGAATATCAGAAGAAAATAACGCCTGCCAAAGTAGATGAAATCCTGGGGACTGCCACTTTTGATAAAGAAATGTACCAAGATAATGAAACCGCAGGGGTTGTTACAGGCTTGGCCTGGACCTCATCGGGTGGCGAAATACTTTTTATAGAATCTAGCTTGTACAAAGGAAAAGGCAAGCTCATTCTCTCAGGACAATTGGGCGATATTATGAAAGAGTCTGCCACAGCTGCCTTGTCTTTTCTTAAGACCTACTCAGAAGAACTCAAAGTTGATTACAAGCTTTTCGATGCTTACGATTTACACGTACACGTGCCTGCAGGTGCAGTTCCTAAGGATGGCCCATCTGCAGGTATTACCATACTCACTTCATTGGCATCTGTATTTACCCAAAGAAAAGTGAAAGCCAATATTGCCATGACCGGTGAGATAACCTTAACAGGAAGGGTACTGCCTGTAGGTGGTATAAAAGAAAAACTACTCGCTGCCAGAAGGGCGGGCATGAAAGAACTCATCCTCTGCTCTAAAAACAAAAAAGACGTAGATGAAATAGATGAGAAATACCGCAAGAACTTAAACATACACTTTGTAGATCACGCTACTGAAGTCTTGGAGATTGCGCTTCTAAAAAGCAAGGTAAAAAAACCTATTGATTTCAGCCTTAAATAAGAAAAGGGAACGTTTAAGTTCCCTTTTTTTAAATGGCATAGCCAAAAGAAAATTTGAGTTTTCAAATTATAGTTCTGCTACCCCATCTTGGTTTTCTGATTTGCCATTTTTCGGCAATGTTTCTTCTAGTTTATCTACCAATACTTTTTCTAACTGCTCTTTTTTCATAGAACCTAAAAAGTCGGGCAAGTCTATGCCGGCTTGTTTGGCCAGTTCATGCATTGGGGGCAAAGTGCTTATAAAGTTCCTGATGAAGTTAGAGGTTGAACCACCATTTTCTCCATTGCCAGAATCCCAAACTGTAATTTTATCAATTTTAAGGTTAGAAATCGCCTCTGTTTGTTTAGATACCAACGTTTCCATTTTTTCTAGCAAGAGTAAGGTAGCTGCTGCCTTGCTGTCGCCATTGCAAGAACCAACGATTTGCTCATAACCTTTTGCTTTGGCTTGTAATAATTCTTGCAAACCTTCGGCTTCAGCCTTATACTTCATTAAAATAGCATCTGCATCACCCTTGGCAATCCTTCTAATTTGCTCGGCCTCAGCCTCGGCTTCGAGTTCGATTTTGCGCTTCTCGATTTCTTTTTGCACAATTTGCTCTTTTTCAAGCTTAGACTTTTCGGCAATCTTTTGTGCTTCTAAGATTTCTTTTTGCGCTTTGGCCTCCGCCACGTCACTTCTACGCTTGGCCTCTGCTGTTTTTTCCGCTAACTCTGCATCATAATCGGCTACTTTTGCCTTAGATTGGTTCTCTCCCTGTACTGCCTCGGCCTCTAAGTTGGCAATACCCACCCTTTTCTTGGCCTCTGCAGCTTTGGTCCCTTGTTCTGATTGAGCATACTCCGAAGCTACCTCTACATCTTTTTCTCTGTTGGCCTTGGCCTCGCCAATAGCGCCGCTCCTTACTTGTTGGGCCACTTCTACCTTGGCCTTGTTCACCGCTTCAGCCGCAGCTTTTTTACCAATTGCCTCAATATAACCAGACTCATCGGTAATGTCTTTGATGTTTACATTGATCAGCTCGAGACCCACTTTATTTAGTTCTGATGCTACGTGTTTGTTGATCAAAGAGAGAAACTGTTCTCTATCTTGATTGATCTCTTCTATGGTTAAGGTAGCAATAACCAAACGCAACTGACCTAAAATGATGTCCAAAGCTTGGTTTCGGATTTCTGCCTCATCTAAGCCAAGCAATCTTTCGGCAGCATTGAGCATGACCCCTTCTTTAGTAGAGATGCCTACTGTAAAAGTACTCGGAGTGTTGATGCGTATATTTTGCTTTGAGAGTGCACCTTTTAGATCAATTTCTATGGGGATAGGGCTCAAGTTAAGATATTGCCAATCTTGTATGACCGGCATTACAAAAGCGCCACCGCCATGTACACATTTTGCGCTCTTACCAGTTCCTACCTTACCGTACACCACCAATATCTTGTTGGATGGACTCCGTTTGTACCTAGCAATAAACACTGCTGCTATGAGTAGCATAAAAATGCCCAAAATGCCACCTAGGCCTGAAATTAGTTCCATAGTTTTAAAGTTTAAGTGTTCAAAAATTTATGGTTGTTGGTATGTAATTGTTGAAGAGGGATATCGTCTTTTTAAGCGTCTAATTGACCAGACGCGGGTGCTTTATCCTCATATAAATCTACTAAAAGTTTTCCGTCCTCTATATCGTAAACCAATACTTTTTGCCCTGTTTCTATGGCTTTACCATCTGTGAGGGCATC
Source organism: uncultured Thalassovita sp. (assembly GCA_937129345.1). GTDB lineage: Bacteria > Bacteroidota > Bacteroidia > Cytophagales > Flammeovirgaceae > Chondrinema. Next base: position 8,042 of record CAKZMZ010000229.1, read on the forward strand.
GTAGATTACTAATCTATCCTGCACGAGCAATTGTACCTGCCCTTCTCCACTCCTTGCCGCAGGAATGCCCAAATACACCTCTGCAGTTGTACCGATAGCATTGGCTATTTCTATGTTTCCTGAGGTTTCTAGCTTTCTTAACCTGTTGATGAACAGCACCATTGCCGTAAAACCAACAATCCCTGAAACTGTAGCAGCCAGCAATATGCCTGCTTCACCTAAGGCCGTATTATCCTTTAACAAAACACCCGACCAACTGCCTAGACCGAGAAAAGTGAGCACTGCAGAGAGGGTTACATCGTCTCCGCTTATGTCAAAATCTAAATCTACATCCAAATCTAGCCCTATTAGAGCTAAGAGCGCTTTTATGCCCAACAAACCTGATGAGGCAACTGCTATCGTCCAGTAAATCGTTTCTGAAAGGCTTTCGGTACCGAATAATTCTTGCAGCGTTTCCATGGGCAGTAATTGTGAAGTTTATGTGTTGTGAATTTGTTAGTCGAAAAACTGTTGTACTGATTACATAACAGATAAAAAAACTTTATTAAATATAACATTAGTTGCCAAAGTATTTGCAGAATAGATTTAACATTGTAGTATATAAGTGGGCGTAAAATTTTAATTGATTTTAACCCTTTCTGGTGTTAATCGTAAAGCACTTAGTTTTTAGCGAATGTAAGTAAAACTATAGGGAGGGCCAGCTTGGCAAGGGCCACTTTGAAAGGAATCATCCATATTTATTTTTGCCTTACTACTTAGTAACTAATATTTCAACATTGAGCATGAATCAACCAGAAACTACCCAATCGATCAGTAAAGTACAAGCAATATTCTCACAAAAGTGCCCTAGGTGCAGAAAGGGAAATATGTTCTTATATCCATTTCTTAAAAAGCCGCACAAATTCAACAAAATGCATGAGAACTGCCCAAATTGTGGGCAATCGTTTTACCCTGAGCCAGGCTTTTATTTTGGGGCTGCTTACATAAGTTATGCTGTAAACGTAGCTATAATAGTTACACTTTTTGTGGCTATGAACACACTTATGGCCAAGCCCACACTCACCCAATTGTTAGTAGGAACCATAGTACCTGCCATACTTATGGTTCCTGTAAACTTTCGCGTTTCAAGAGTCGTTTTCCTCCACTTATTTGGAGGCGTAGATTACAATCCCGAAAAACAATAAGATAAAGCAGACTACAAAGAGCCAAATCTTTCTGAGGCAAGTTTTGAAAGCTCTTCTCTGTGGTCTGGGTGTGCTATGCTTATTAAAGCTTTTGCCCTTTGTCTCAGGTTCTTTCCATAAAGATTAACTACACCATATTCTGTAACTATGTAGTGTACGTGCGCTCTAGTAGTGGTAACCCCTGCCCCTTCTTTTAAGAAAGGCACGATCTTAGACTGCCCTTTTTTAGTAGTAGATTGCAGTGCGATAATGGGTTTACCGCCTTCTGAGAGAGAAGCGCCTCGCATAAAGTCCATTTGCCCTCCTACACCAGAAAATTGCCTTGGCCCAATGGTATCGGCACAAATCTGCCCTGTAAGATCGATCTCTACCGCACTGTTTATAGCTGTTACCTTAGGATTTTTCCTGATTAGGGTAGTATCATTGGTAAAGGCGGCGTCCTTCATCGTCACAATGGGGTTATCGTCTAAAAAGTCATAAACCTCTTGTGTGCCCATTACAAAACATGCTGCAATTTTATGGGGCAGTACTTTTTTCTCTTCCCCTGTTACCACACCTCTTTTTACTAAATCTATCAGGCCATCTGAAAACATTTCGGTGTGTATACCGAGCTTTCTATGATTGGTTAGCTGTGCCAACACTGCATCGGGTACACCACCAATGCCCATTTGTAAGGTGGCGCCGTCTTCTACCAATTCTGCTATGTATTTGCCTATCTTGTGTTCTTCCGGAGATATATCCCTGAGAGGTACTGTAGTAATCGGTTTATCAACTTCTACCAAAGCGTCTATTTCACTAATGTGGATTATTCCATCACCAATTGAGCGAGGCGCTTGTGGATTTACTTCAGCAATCACAAATTTTGCAGTCTCTATTGCCCCTACCGTTACATCAACCGAGGAACCCAAGGAGCAATAACCATGTCTGTCTGGCGGCGTTACTGTGATCATGGCCACATCTATTGGCAGGATCTTTCTCCTAAACAGATACGGGATTTCGCTCAAAAAAATAGGAATGTAGTCAGCATCCCCATTTTGTACAGCTCTACGGGCATTACTACCCACAAAACAGGCATTGTGCCTAAAGCTTGTAGCGTACTCAGGGTTGGTGTAAGGGGCTGGGCCTTCTGTATGAATATGCACTATCTCTACATCTCTTAATTCATCAGAACGATGCATCATAGCATCTATGAGCATATGAGGTGCCATAGACACACTGTGTATAAAAACTCTATCGCCGGAGCGAATACAAGTAACGGCATCTTCTGCGGTAGTATAGCGGGGTTTTCTAAAATGGTCTGCCATGTTGGTTAATTATTTTTTGAATCTTAATTTACTGGTAAAATAGAAATGAAATTGAATTAGACAAAAAATGGTTTTGCCAAGTCAATTTCCGCGCTCAAAAATAGTGAAGGTTTCGCCCTTCAAACATGACATTCATCTTGTTCTCGTAAGACATTCTTCATAAAAAAAGCCTCCTAGATTTTAGGAGGCTTTTTTTATCTTTTTTCTTTTAAGTTCAGAGGCTGTTCGCCATCAACTCAACAAATTTGTCGTCCATCTCTATGTATTGAGTTGGGCTAAACAAGCGTTTCTTGTTAATGGCCTCTAGTTTGCCAATCAAGTTCCTGATTTTCATTGCTTTATCTTTTTTAGCTGGGCTAATGGCAATTTTCAAAATCTTTATGAACAACACCACATCCTCACAGTTCTCTTTACCTAAAATCCTGATTTGGCGCTGTATACTATTTACCAACTGAGAGAAGAGATCATCGTCTTTTTTGCAAGCATACATAAGGGCCAAAATAGATTTGATTTCTAGCATGGCGTAAGGGTACTTTTTAAGGCTCACCTCATTCAATAAATTGTTGATTTCTCTGGCAGCCTCATCAAAATTACCCACATAATAACAAGAGATGGCCCTGTACATTACATAATTGATGAATTTAGGCAAATCTTCTCGATCGCACTCAAAACCATCGAACAACCTTTGGTTTTCTACGTAAAGATCTTCTTCACACTTTAGGCGAATGTGCCTGCTCAATTTTGTATTGAGAAACTGAGGTGAGAAGGAATATAGACCATAATTGGTTAATAAAGTAGATGCTTTCTCATTTACCTGATCAAAATACTTCTCTGCCTTTCTAAATACTTTGTAGTGGGTGTAGTATTCTAACCTCAAATACTCAAATACCAATTTTAAATGGAAGTAGATCGAATCTAGGTAATACTCCTCAAAGATTTTCTCTACATTGTCTAGAATATCTTCAATTGGTTCTTTAATATCTTCTGCTGTTTCGCCATCTTCTATAAACAAACGATGGAAAATACTCAAGCAGTTTTGATAAACATATAACCTGTGAGACTTGTATAACTTACAAACATTGTCCATCTCGTTATTGAGAAGCGTAAGCTCCATTTTGTCTATATCTTCGCCTGTGAGGGTAAATTCTCCGAACTTCTTAAAATACTGCGCCAATAAATCCTCGGCCTTGTCTACTGCTAGCATGTAGGCTACATGCTTGTTGTAAAGTTGGGAGTACTCAAAATAATCTTCTGAGTTGATGTGCAGCTTCTTAAGCGTTTTATAAACAATAGTAAGCTCATTTGAAAGATCATAGGCCAACAACTCCTTTTCTAGCTTTTTAAGTGTAGCTATGGCTATGGCCTTCTTTTTTGTAAAAAGGATTTCGTTTATGTTAGAAACCTTCTTTAAAAGATCGGTCCTAGGACTTTCCATCTGTTGGAGTAAGTACTCTTCGATTTTCTGGTTTAGCCTAGACCTCAAAGTATAATAAGCATTTGTATTCACTTCTAGCTCATCCATTATCTTGGCATCAGAAAGCTGCCTCAATCTCATGGCCTCTAATAAATAGGCAGATTTATCCGCATTACTTTCGATGAGTATTTCATGAATCGACTCGTAATCGTTGGGAGATAATTGCTTAATAATGTGTTTCAATTTTGCCATATTCGTGCAAGTTGTTTAACAGAATTAGGAGAGGTAACCTCCGATAGTCCATTGAATTAAGGCCGGTTTAATATAAATTTTTAGGGTTATGTAGCCTTTAAATATCTTACATGTAAAAAAAATAAATAATTCTGTAGATAGCTTTTTCTAATTTTTAAAAAATAACCAATTATTAGTAATAAAAATCTGAATCATTCGATTCCAAAATATAATATCTAACCTTGTGTTCGATGTATTATTATATAAATTTTTAAATATTTTGAGCGCAAAACTTCAAATTAAAATTATGCCTAAAAATTATTCACATAAATATATGGAATACCTATAAGGTTTGATCTATCAAAACTAATGGAAATAAAAAGTAGTCTAAAAAATTGCACATTATAAAGATTAATAATTAAAGCCTTACTAAAGTTTATAATCTAGCTTAAAAAAGAAAATTAATATTTAATAGTACCACGAAAGTATTAAAAATGAAAATTAAAAGAAAGAGTTACGATGTAAGGTTTTTGCATTAAATCAACTTTTTGTTAAAAAAATCAATCTAAAACATAACTTTTCTAAAAATTCATATCGATAAAAGGTTAATTTACCCATGTTATATTTAACGAGTAACTGCTGTTTAAACCTTAAAAAATTTCAATTTTTGTTTAGCTGAATTTTTCTAATGCCTTTAACCAACGGTCGGGCACCACTCCCTTGTTCGCTGTTTCATAATCAGAATAACTGCAGGGTACTATTGCATTTCTTCCTAAAATATTAGACTTGTCTGAGCTTGTAGGAATCTCCATCCACCACTTATCGGTTTGCTTACTTTTGTAGAAAATAAGTTCATGGGTAGGTAAATTTTTATTTGAGTCGATAAGCGGTACGATGTACTTTATATGAAAATTACTTTTAAAACTATATTCAACCTTGCGATGGGCAAAACCCTCTATGAAATACCACAGCATAGTAGAGACTACTTGCATTGCCAAATCGCTGTCACAATTTTCTTCGCTGAGTCCATACAACCCTACAGAAGTTAGTTTTTCGTTGGTTCCTGCATACCAACTTAACTGGCAGGCCTCTTCTCCACTTAAGCCAAAAGGTTGCACTGTATTTTTAAGCGGCAAATCGCTGTGCTTAATAGCACTAAGGTCAAAACTGAGCATATCTGCTCCACGTAACAAAGGTTCTATTTCTTGCAAATTATCTCGCATCTGCCCAATGCTCTTCATTTCAAAGTTGAGCTTTATAAAGGTGTCGAGCACTTTTTTATTTACAAAGTAGCGCTGATAACCCAAATGGCAATAATCAAATAAAAAGTTAGGATGATGCAGTAACATTTCTTGGGTGTGGCCCACTTGGGTGTCGCCCACTTGGGTGCGACCCGCCTGGGCTTGACCCGCCCGGGTTTGGGCTTCTTGGCTAAGACCCTCTTGAGATTGAGAAGAACCATCTTTTTCTGCAGTATCATGCTCTTTTTCTCTCTTTTTGCGCTGCGTCTCAGTGTGCAAATGCATATCTATTTTGGCATCTACCACTAAGACCGATACCAGCTTATCCAGTTCTTGGTAGGCCAGAAATTGTCCCATATCCAACGCATGGTCACATGCTATGGCCAATGGTAGCACATCCATGCTCATTAAGTAAGCGCATATTTCGGTAAGCCTGCCCTTGGTCTCCTCTATGTGCGCACCAGGCCTTAGCTGGCCCAGATCTACAATTTGCAGTGGCTTATTAAAAGATTGCAAGGCATACAGTGCCGAGCGCAGTTGGTGGAAAGATTTATACCCCTCAGTATAAGTTTCCTTTACTTCCTCTCCCTCAAAACTTTTACCGACTGTAAAAAAAGCGATATCTGTGTTATTTAAATCTGGCAGTTCTCCTAATAAAAAATGTACGTTCTCGCCAAAGCCGCGCAAGCGCTTATAATGTGCCACATCATCTTCACTTAGCTTATCAAAAAATAATCTCAAATCCATGAATCAACCCTTTATTGGTAAAATTAAAAAACGAGTGGTGCTACGAACCGTTTCAACAATAAATATAGCAGCTTGAGCACAAACTTTTTCTCAACCACTGCTTTTAAATTTAGATTTACACATCTCACAAAATATTTTGCATGTTTTATGAGCATAGCCTTATCTACAAACCTCGATTAAACGCCCTTTAAATTTTAGATTCAATTAAAAAAATATCTCGGCGTTTACCTTGCTGAGAAAAAAATGATTAGATGAGCATACAGAAAATACTGACATTTATCCAAATAGGCATTTTACAAAGCTTTTTAATTTTTACAGCTTGCTTGGCACAAAGCGACAGTACAGAGATATTGCAAAATGAGCAGGCCCTATTACAGTACAAAGCCATTCTGCAAGGCGACAGCGTTTTTATCGGGCAGCTAAACGATAGCACTTTTGTATTGAACGGGATAGATACTTTGCGTTTTTTAAGAATAGAAAAGCCCGAAGAAGAAGCCCCGAAAACAGAAACTGCCAAAACCGAAGAAGAAGCCAATAAGAATTGGAAAAAAAAGGGTTCTTTTAACCTCAATTTTTCTAATGTTGGCCTTACCAATTGGGCAGGTGGTGGACAAAGTGCCATTTCTCTGGGTGCCGTTTTATCTTTAGATGCCATTAGAGAAACCGATAAAAGTATTTGGAACAACAGCTTGAACACTTCATTCGGTGTAACAAAAATAAATGGAAGAAGCCTTAGAAAATCTGACGATGCCCTAAGGCTTTTGACGCAATTTAGTAGAAAACTAAACGAGCATTGGAGCCTTTCGAACAGATTAGAGGTAAATACACAAATATGGGAGGGCATTAAATACACCATGAACAATGCCACCAATGAAGAGGAACAAGAAAGGATTTCTAATTTTCTCTCCCCTGGCAGGTTCGAGATTTCTGCAGGTCTGCAGTACAACATTAAAGGTGATGAACTTAGGCTCAATGGCATGATCTCTCCCCTCTCAGGAAAACTTACCGTGGTGTTGGACGATTCTGTAAACGTACAGAGTTTCGGCATTGAAGAAGGTGAAAAAGTACTCTCTGAGGTAGGCATTCAGTTTACTTCTGGCTTGAGCACTAAGTTTATGCAAAACATCACCTTTACCAACAACCTGCATCTTTTTGCCAACTACCTTAAAATCGACAACATAGACGTAAATTGGGAAACCCTACTCGTTTTAAAGGTGAGCAAGTACATCAATACTAACTTCTCTACCAATCTCATATACGATGATGACGTAAACATACAAGTTACCAATGAAAATGGGGAAGTTGTGGCCGAAGGGCCTAGGACCCAATTCAAACATGTACTTAATGTGGGTATGAACTTTATTTTTTAAGTTTGCTACTGTAGATTTAAGAATAATCGATTTAAAGCAGAAAACTTGCGAATAGTACAAGTGCTTTCGGTCATTCTTAATTTTTTAGCTAATTTTTTTATATAAATATTTTTTTAATGAGTTTATTAACGGTAGGAACTGTTGCTTTCGATGCTATTGAAACCCCTTTTGGCAAAACAGATAAAATCATTGGTGGCTCTGCCACTTATGGATCTTTGGCCGCCTCTTATTTCTCAAACGATGTAAAACTTGTAGCCGTAGTCGGCGATGATTTTCCCTCGGCCGATATTGCTTTGCTAGAGTCGCACGGCATCTCAACTGATGGCCTGCAAATTAAGCAAGGAGAAAAGTCTTTCTTTTGGGCGGGCAAGTACCACATAGACATGAACTCCCGCGATACGCTGGCTACAGAGCTCAATGTTTTAGCAGATTTTGACCCGGTAATCCCTGACTCTTACCAAGGAGTCGATTATGTGATGTTGGGCAATCTTTCTCCACAAGTGCAAAAAACCGTACTAGAAAGACTAGAGAAAAAACCCAAACTCGTGATGATGGACACCATGAATTTTTGGATGGATACTGCCATGGATGCCCTAGTCGAAACCATAGGTATGGTCGATGTACTCTCTATAAATGATGCAGAGGCGAGACAGTTATCAGGAGAATATTCTTTGGTAAAGGCAGCCAAAAAAATCATGAAAATGGGCCCTGAAACCTTGATCATAAAAAAAGGCGAAAATGGCGCGTTGTTGTTCAAACAAGACTTGGTATTTTTTGCTCCGGCACTGCCGCTAGAAGAGGTTTATGACCCAACAGGTGCAGGTGATACCTTTGCAGGTGGTTTTATCGGTTACCTGGCAAAAACGGATGATATCACTTTCAACAACATGAAAAAAGCCGTTATCTACGGTTCTGCCTTAGCCTCATTTGCTGTAGAAAAATTCGGTACCGAACGCATCATAAAAATTACAGAAGACGATATGGCAGACCGCATTGAGCGATTCATAGATTTGGTTCAGTTAGAGGGAAGGATATAATTTAAGACAAGTAAAACCCTTCCTAGTATTGCATAAAGTATATCTTTTCGGGTGGCCAATGTAGTTTGTTCAGTTGTTGAGTTGGGACGGTGATTTTTTTTGTGAGGTCGTACCTCAACGTCCCGACCGAACAACGTCCCGAACTACACACCCGTAACCCATAAAGGCAATGCATCCATTACCCTAAAATGTTAGCTTGACAGACTACTAGGGAGGGTTGCCGTATTTAGCTCTAATTTTTTAAGAAACTCATGAAATCGGTCTCTTCTTTTAGATATGAAGAAGTTGAGGGATTTAGGTTTGGGTATAGCCCTGTGGGCAAGCCCAAACTTTTGGTCTACATTTATTTTATAGATGGCCTTTTGATTGACACCGGGCAGCGCCAAATGCAGAAAGACATTATTGAAACTTTAAAGCCGCTGCCCGTTCAACAAATTTTCATTACCCACCACCACGAAGACCACACGGGAAACCTCGCCGAATTACAGCGGCAGTTCGATTGTGCTGTACTTTCCTCAAAACTTTGTAGCAAGATGATGGAGGCTCCTCCCAAAATCAGTTTTGCCCAGCAATTGGTTTGGGGCGATAGACCTGCCTACAAGGGCTTTGAGATTCAAGAAAGTTCGATTGCTATCAATCAGTTTAAATTTGAGATTATTCCCATACCAGGCCATGCCGCTGATATGGTCGCGCTTTATGAACCCAATAAAAAGTGGCTGTTTTCAGCAGACTTGTTCATCAATACCTACATCGCCTATTTTTTAGAAAACGAGAGCATTGTTGATCAAATCAATTCTATTAAAACAGTATTAAAGTTGGATTTTGAAGTGATGTTCTGTGCACACAAGCCTATTTTGGAAAACGGCAAAGGCAAGCTCCATAAAAAACTCAATTTCTTATTAGACTTTTATGAACAAGTAGCTGAATTGCATCAAAAGGGATTTGCTCCTAAGCAAATCTTTAAAAAGCTCCAACTACAAGAAGATTGGTTTACCCGCTTACTCTCCGGCGGAGCACTTTCTAAAATGAATATGGTAAAATCGGCGATAAGGGATTTTGAGGTGGGGAAGGAAATTAAGTATTAGTCACTAGCGCTTTGAAAGCCTTCTGTTTACATTGGCCACTGCTATATTAAATCTTAGCATCTATGTGGCTTAGGTAGAAGAAAATCCCTTTATCTAGCATAACATTAAGCCAATCGCCTATTTGTTGGCAAAAACTCGTTTTGAATATACGCTACAGTAACCGGTTTCTTCACTTTATTGAAAACAAGTTTTGCTATACCAAACAAACCTCCACCTACTAATATACCAAGCATACCAGCGTAAGATATATCGAAAAACTCATCGATATACGCACCTGTTTCCATAACTCCATTGGCAAAAAAACTAAAAACTGATAAACTAGCTATTGATATACCTCCAATTTTTAATGCAGGAATGGCCCTATCTACCCTGCTTAACATACCCGTTGATGAATAAAATTTAGCTTGAAAAGGGGCTACTTTTTCTAAAAGCAGGTTTATAAATTCAGTGTATGCTTCAGTTTTATGGGTCATATTCCTGCCTTCCCATGATACCAAACTTTTTATTTTAATCACACTTCCTTTAATGGATTTGATCTTGCAAGAATACACCGTTTCGCTTTTATCTTCTTCCATATATCTGCCTTCTTCTACCATAGCAATTTCCCTATAAAAGACAATTTCTTTTATGTCTTTAAAGTAGAATTTTTCACCATCATTTTTTAAAACAGCAGGATATGGAATAATCCCTATACCTTGATGTACCTGCAAATAATCTTTGTACAATTCAAAGTAGTAGTAAGCTTCGTGATAGACCAATAGCGGGTTTTCTGTCATTTTAGTCAGCTTAACATATCAGTATTCTGCTAAAAATAAAGTATTTTCTCAAAAATGAAAAAGAGGCGGTGAAATAAACCCGCTAGCTTAAATTTTTACCCATTATTTTAAACCCTAGCGCCTATGCGGCTTAACGAGCATCAAACTACCTCCGCCACTACAAAAGTACTCCCTCCTACAAATATCATATCCTCGGGTTGGGCGTTTTTTTTGGCTTGCTCAAAGGCTTGGGCAACAGACTCGCATACTTCGTATTGTAGATGAAAATGCCTAGCTCTAGAAGCCAGTTCCAACACATTATAGGCCCTGTCGTTATCAGCTTCGCACAAATAATAGCGGGCTTCTTTGGGCAAGAGAGAAAGAATTTTATTGGGTTGCTTTTCTTGAAGCATGCCAAAAACCACATGCAAGGTTTCGTAGCTTTGCTTTTTAATTTCTGCTAGCACATAGCGCAGGCCATCTTCATTGTGGGCCACATCGCAAATAATGAGGGGTTTTTGACCCAATACCTGCCATCTGCCCTTTAAACCGGTTATAGACTGCACCTTACTCAAAGCCGATACCATATGCTGGGATTTCACCTCAAAACCTTTCCCTTTTAATAAATATATAGTTTGTAAAACACCGGCAAGGTTCTTTAGCTGATGTGCCCCTAAAAGAGAAAGCTGGCGTAGGGTAAATTCGTCATTGTCTTTTCTTCGTACCTCTATGCCTTTAAAGCTTTCTTCAAGCTCAAAAACCTCACTGGCAAAATAAATAGGGGCATTTTCTTTAGTCGCTTTCTGTCTAAAAACCTCTTCTACCTCAGCCTGATATTCACTGATCACCACAGGTACATGAGGTTTGATGATGCCCGCTTTCTCCACAGCTATTTTAGGCAGGGTATCGCCTAAGATGTGCATGTGGTCCCAACCAATGTTGGTAATCAAGCCCACCTCCGGGGTGATGATGTTGGTGGCATCTAACCTACCGCCTAAGCCAGTTTCTACCACAGCGATGTCTACTTGCTGCTGCGCAAAATAGTCGAAGGCCATAGCCACAGTAACTTCAAAAAAGGAAGGTTGTATTTCCTCAATTAAGGATTGATATTGTGCCACCCAATCAGCAATAAATGCTTGTGGCGCTTCTTTTCCGTCGATTTTTATGCGCTCGGTAAACTCTTTTAGGTGGGGTGAGGTATAAAGACCAGTTTTATATCCTGCCATTTGCAAAATGGCCGCCAACATGTGGGCAGTACTTCCCTTACCATTTGTACCCGCAATATGGATGGTCTTTATCTTTTGGTGCGGATTGCCCAAAATATCACAAAGCCTCAAAATATTATCAAAGCCGGGATGGTAAGCCTTCTCCCCTGCTTTTTGGAAAAAAGGCAGTTGGGCATACATAAATTTGAGAGCTTCGGGGTAGGTCATTTTGGAGGTAGGTGCGTTTATTTGTGTATTTAGTAGCTAGTTATTTGCTAAAGAAAAATAGTCTATAAGTACATCTTTCGAGATTTATATACTACGATGCACAAATTACATCATAGACTTATTGATAGCACACAAAAAATTTGGAGATGTTTCAAAAAGCATGGTAACTCATTTTGCTGTTTATCTGTTGATTTGTAAAGCTGTAAAACTAAACGAATACTCAAATCTACAAATAAACTGCCCATTCATTAATACCACACTTTATAAATACAATTACCGTAAGTTGATCGAGAGCACAAAAAAATATTTTTACCTCGCCCTAATAACAAAGGTAATTCTACCGGTGGTTATTCTTGGTGGATCTATGGAGTCGTTCTCCTGTTCAAAAATCAAATCCATTACGGCGTTTTTGTAGGTATTGATTACGTTTCTATCTGCAATATCAGAATAAACCCTTGAGGCACTGATTACTTCGCCTTCATCATCGATCTTAACCTCAAAAACCAGTTTACCTGTAACCGAAGAATTGTCTGTAACTTGGGGTGGGGCCTCCCAGTTCCAACCGGGCATGTCTAACGATGACCCACCTTTTCCTCCACCTCCTAACAAAGCATCTGAGTTAAGACTACCCGATTGCTTGCCCATATCGCCGGTGCCTTCTGTGTTGCCATTACTGTTTTGCTTATTTTCGTCGGCAGTGCCATCACCGCCCAGCAGTGTAGCGGGGTTAACCTCTTGTTTTTGTTCCTCTACTTTTTCTTCCTCCGCTTCTGTTTTAACCTCTTCGGTCTCTTCCACTTTTTCTTCAGGCACAGCCTCTACCGATTCTTCTACTTGGGCATCGGTAATAGCTTCTACTTGTTCGGGTACTTCGGTGGTCTCTACTGTTTCGTTAGACTCTTGTACTTGAGTGTTTTCCTGAATGGTCTCTGTTTGCTCTACCTGTTCTACTACCTCGGGCGAAGGTTTTGCTTCATCCAAGCTTTCGTTTTGGTTGGCAGGGGCTCTACTCTGTGTATCGCCCGAACCCAAATCATCGGTACCGAAATTGATTTC
>CAKZMZ010000230.1 GCA_937129345.1 uncultured Thalassovita sp.
GGGCGAGCCTGTAGAACCAATGGAGCGCAATGCTGATAAATCAAAGTCTTTTCCCGGATTGATGCCTGCTTTCATACAAGCAATAATAAAACCCGCACTGGTACCAAAATGATTAATTCGCTTTTCTGAGGTAAATTTCCATAAGTAATCAATGGAAGGATAAGCAGGACTTCCATCATACAAAACTATGGTTGCACCTGTGAGTAGGGCGGCGTTTACGAAGTTCCACATCATCCATCCAGTAGTGGTATACCAAAAAAAACGCTCTCCTTGCCGACAATCATTATGGAAATGCAAATATTTCAAATGCTCTAGCAACACGCCACCATGTGAGTGGGTAATGGCCTTGGGCATGCCCGTAGTACCTGATGAATACAACACCCAAATAGGATGGGCAAAAGGAACAGCTTCAAATTCTAAATTGCTTGCTTGGTTTTGTAGTGCGTCTGCCCACCAAATATCTTCAGGAGTAAGAGTATTATTTGCTTCGTTTAAATAATGGATGATGACTGTTTTTTTGAGAGAAGGCAAGCCATTTTGTAGTTCCCGAACCGCTTGCATCTTATTAAAAGCTTTGCCGTTGTAGCGGTAACCATCTACTGTTAGCAAAACCTTAGGCTCAACTTGTTGAAAGCGGTCCAAAACGCTTCCTGTACCGAAATCTGGAGAACAGCTAGACCATATCGCCCCTATGGAAATAGTAGCTAAAAAGCCAATTGTCGCCTCGGGTGTGTTGGGTAAAAAGCCGACTACCCTATCCCCTTTTTCTACGCCTAAAGATTTAAGGTAATTGGCTAGTTGAGCTGTTTTAGTTTTTAATTCTTGCCAACTTATTTCTTGGGTTTCTTTCCCTTCTGCGGCAAAGATGATAGCTGGATTTTCTTTACTTTCCATCCTAAAAATATGCTCGGCATAATTTAATGTTGCTCCTTCAAACCAGTTTGTACTGGGCATATTTTCATCGCTCAAAACCTTGTTATAAGGCGTATGTGTCAAGACGTTAAAATATTCCCAAAGGCTTTCCCAAAAATCAGCAATGTGGGTCGTTGACCATTCCCAAAGTGTGTGATAATCTTTAAAATGCAGATTTTTATTTACGGCAAGCCAACTTGCATATTTACTTAAGCCAGAATTTTCTAGGCTATCTTTGGAGGGCTTCCATCTTATGGTTGGGGTTTCTTGGTGCATGTGTTGTTATTTTATGTGTTCATCAAATTTACACAAGCCAAGCGAAACAGCTAGGAATGCAAAGCATAAAAAAAGAGCCAGACAAAGTCCAGCTCTTTTAGCTACCTTTTTCAAGGGTTTGCATATGGTCTATTTAATTACTCTACTGCATTGCTGCCTACATTTCCTTGGGCAAGCAAAGTGGCTAAGTCTTCAGCGGAAGCATGTACGTTTACATATCCGTCTATGTTAGTTAGGGCTTCATAGCTGATCGTTTCTTCTGCATCGTTCATTGCAATATTTGTTTTACTCATGCCCATGGCATTTACAGGAGTAAGACTGATCAATATACCTCCGGGTGCTTCGGCAACAGAACCTGCGTGTATGTGTGCTGGATGATTACCTTCTGTGATACCTATTAGTTCGATTACAGCTAGAGATTCTCCATTCATTCTTTGTGAGAAAGTAATAGTTCCCGAAATGCCTGTCACATCTTTTTCTCCTAAATCATAAGTCACTGACTCACCAGTCAAGGCATTCTGTCCGATGTCTCCTTGGGCTACTAGAGTTGCCAAATCCTCAGCGCTCAAGTGTACGTTGATGTATCCATCGTAGTTGATCAGTTCATCATAAGTGATTGCCGTTCCATCATCAAGCATGGCCACGTTGGTCTTTTTCATACCAGAAGTACCATCCACAGCACCAAGGCTTACGGCAATGCCACCACCTTCTGCAGCGGTGTTAAAGTGGATGTGTGCAGGATGCATGCTACCATCAGGTGTTCCTGTCAAGGCAAGCGTCACCAAGGTCTCGTTGTTCATTCTCTTGGCAAAAGTGGCCGTACCGCTAATGTTCGGGTCAGCTACTGAAGCCAGGTCATAATTCATCATGTCGCCAGTCAAAGCATTCTGTCCGATGTCTCCTTGGGCTACTAGAGTTGCCAAATCCTCAGCGCTCAAGTGTACGTTGATGTATCCATCGTAGTTGATCAGTTCATCATAAGTGATTGCCGTTCCATCATCAAGCATGGCCACGTTGGTCTTTTTCATACCAGAAGTACCATCCACAGCACCAAGGCTTACGGCAATGCCACCACCTTCTGCAGCGGTGTTAAAGTGGATGTGTGCAGGATGCATGCTACCATCAGGTGTTCCTGTCAAGGCAAGCGTCACCAAGGTCTCGTTGTTCATTCTCTTGGCAAAAGTGGCCGTACCGCTAATGTTCGGGTCAGCTACTGAAGCCAGGTCATAATTCATCATGTCGCCAGTCAAAGCATTCTGTCCGATGTCTCCTTGGGCTACTAGAGTTGCCAAGTCACTTACGCTCTGATGTACATTGATGTAGCCATCAAAGTTAAGAAGTTGATTGTAGGTAATGGCCGTTCCATCATCGAGCGCAGAGATAATCGTTTCACTCATTCCTGTTGCGCCATCTACTGCTGATAAAGAAACAGCAATGCCTCCGCCTTCTGCCGCTGTGTTAAAATGGATGTGGGCGGGATGCATGTTGCCGCTACTTGTTCCATTCAAATCTAAAGTTAATTTAGAAGTACCATCTTCTAATTCTTCTAGCTTGGCTGTACCACTTATTGAAGGATTATCCACTGCATTAAGCGTGAAAGTATTGCTCATGCCCGTTGTGGGTATTTCAGGTATAATCATATCATCCTCGTCATCATCACAAGCGACAACGCCAACAAGTAACAATGCAAAGAGTAACATTCGAAATAATGATAAATAGCTTCTTGACTTTTTCATTCTTCTATAGGTTTATGTAAAATTTGATTTCTGATAGACCTACGAAGCTGAAATTGACTTTGGATTTATAGAGGGTGATTTTTTTTGAATTAATTTTTAAGGAAAGGTATAAAGCGCTTAAAATCAATAAGTTAAATTTTACTTTTTTTAAAAAATAGCCTGCAAACTAATTTGTAGGCTTCAAAAGATAAGCTAAATTATATATCAAAGCAATTTTTAAGAAGCATTGCCTATAACCTGTAGTGTTGATAGATTGGGCTGCTCGCTGCCACCTTCTTTTTCTATGGTTACAGCAAAAGTATCAGCTTGTTTGATGTTTTTCATGACCAATAAACCACTACTAGGATTAAAAACCCCTGCATCTATGGGTTTCCCTTCAATCAATGCCCAGAGTTGATACTGTTGGTCGGTAGATAAGCTGCCAAGATTTCCTGTACTTAGGTAAACCTTTTCTTGTTTGGGGTTCCAGAAAATAATGGCCTGCTTGTTAGGTGCATTGTCTGTTCCTGCTAAGACAACTTTTTGGTAATTGGGTGAGGTGGCGATATCTGCTTTTTGGGCAGCTACTTCTAAATCTTTGCTGGTTCTTTGTAGGTTGGATGCCAATACTTGGCTTTCTGTTAGTAAGGTTGAGTATTTAGCTTCTGCGTCTTGCCACTTATCCCAAAAAAAGTAAGCAGTAAAAGCAAGGGACATAGCCAAAACCACACTAGCTGCAGTGGCATAAGTGAGCAATGCAGAAGATTGTTTGCTCGAGGAGTTTTGATTACCGACCGAAGCTTCTATGCGCTGCTTTACATCAGACTTGGGCGCTATTTGTTGTAAAAATGCCAAGTCTGTCAAAGTTTCTTGCACATCCTCATAAGCCGTTCTGACTTCTTGGTCCTCTGCAAGAAATTTCTCTATCGCGGCAGCTTCTGTTTCTGAAACATCTCCTGTTAGGTATGCTTCTAACCAGCCATCGTTTATGATTTCTTCTTTAGTCATTTTTCTGTCCCATTAAGGTACGCAACTTACTCATGCAGTTTCTTATCTTGGTTTTTACAGAACCCAAGGGCATAGCCAATTCTTTTGAAATATCTCCATGAGAAAAGCCCATAAAAAAGTTCATATTGATCAATTTAACACATTCCTCGCTTAAAAGACCCACCATTTCTTTTAGCCCACTTTCCCGCTCTTTGTTATTTGTGGCAAAAGTATTTACGTAAGAGTCTAGCTCAATAGATTTTTCTGATAGTTTAAAGTTTTTAGAGCGCCTTACGTCCAAAGCATAGTTTCGTGCAATTCTGTACATCCAAGTAAATAGCTTTCCTTTGCTTGGGTCAAACTTTTCTATCTGCTCCCAAATTTTGATAAATACATCATGTAAGGCTTCCTCTGCCAATTGTTCATCGCCCAAAGTACGGCTAATAATGCCGTTGAGCGCAGCTGCATAATGTTCATACAAATATTGTAGGGCAGTTTCGTCTCTTTCCTTCAGCCTCCTGACTATGATATCTAAAAAATCGGGTTTGTTGTACAAATCTTTATCTTATGAATGTGCCTTAAAATTGACGCCAAAGATAATTTTTATACTTACAATGCTAAAGAGAAGCTGTAGAAACTTATTTTTAGCGGAGAAATATTAATTTCGTCAAAAACAGGAAAAGAGATATGAAAAAGACTTCTGCAATAAGCAGCATTGTACTTCTTGCTTTATTCACGCTTTCAATTGTAGATGTAAAAGCCCAATTGACTTTGCCTGCCATTTTTAACGATGGCATGGTACTGCAGCAAAACAGCGAAGTAACTATTTGGGGTTGGGGCAAGCCAGTGCAAAACGTTACCGTTACTTGCAGTTGGGGCGAAGAGGTGAAAGAAACAGTGGTAAATAACGAAGGCGATTGGAATGTTACAATCAATACACCAACAGCAGGTGGGCCTTATGTAATCAGGATCAAAGGCAATGAAGAGTTGGTGGTTAATGATGTGTTGGTTGGAGAAGTTTGGTTGTGTAGTGGTCAGTCTAATATGGAGTGGTCTGCTGATGCGGAAATTGGTCAGCTAGAGTTGGAGATTAATGCAGCCAAAAAAGCTCTTGATGAAACCCTAAAAGACATTATGAACCTCCGCACTCTTCCTTCGCAGGACAGTGAGGTCAACAGGCTTAAGCGGGAAGTAAGTGCGCTAAAGGATAAGCTTAAGGAAGTATCTTATTCTCCTGATGTTGAAAAATG
>CAKZMZ010000231.1 GCA_937129345.1 uncultured Thalassovita sp.
CTTTGCTCAATACTTCTTTAATAGCTGGCCCTTATGTAGCTATTTTATTGATAATCGGTTTCTACGCACTTTGTATTCCTGTGCTATTTAAGATAGTGAGAAAATGGAACAACAATAGAGTGTATGTTTTTGAGGATTGATGAAATGTTTAATAGTGTTTTAAATCCTCCATCAGGTAATTTTGAACATAATCCCTAATACCTTCTTCAAGACTGGTAAATTGCTTGGCAAACCCAATGCCTTTTAACTTTTGCATGTTGGCTTCGGTAAAATATTGGTATTTGTCCCTAATGTCTTCAGGTGTATCGATAAAGCTGATGTTTTCTTCTATGCCCATAGCGGCAAAGGTGCTTTTGGCTAAATCTAAAAAAGTGCGTGCAGTGCCTGTTCCTAAATTATAAATGCCAGAATCTTTTCTGTGGTGCATCAAAAAAATGAGTACCTCAAGCAAGTCTTTTACATAAATAAAATCTCTTTTTTGCGCTCCGTTTTCAAAATCTGCACGGTGTGATTTAAAAAGCTTCATCCCATCGGTTTTTTTGATTTGATGGTAAGCGTGGAAAATAACCGACGCCATTCTTCCTTTGTGGTATTCATTGGGGCCATATACATTAAAAAATTTGAGTCCGGCCCAGAATAAAGGTTGCTCTTTTTGTTGCAATGCCCAAATATCAAACTCATTTTTAGAGTCTCCATAAGGGTTGAGCGGTTTTAACTTTGGAATGGCCTGCTCGTTGTCATCATAGCCCAATTCTCCCAAACCATAAGTAGCTGCAGAAGACGCATAAACCAAGGGTATTTGGTACTGACAACAGGCCTCCCATATTTTCTTAGAATAGTTTACATTTAGCGTCTCAAAAATCTCTCGGTCAAACTCGGTAGTATCTGTTCTTGCGCCAATGTGGAAGATGAACTCCACTGCTTCGTAATGTTCATCCAACCAATCAAAAAAATCATTTCTCTCCACGCGATCCATAATTTTCTTGCCTTCTATGTTGGGCAGCTTTTCTTTTTTACTAAAGTCATCAACAGCGACTAAATTGTTGAAATTGTCTTGGTTGAGTTTACTTAATAAGCAACTGCCAATAAAACCAGCGGCACCTGTAACTACTATCATATCAAAATTCTTTGTTGGATCAGAAAAACAACTTAGCAAAGATTGCATGCAGGCTTACTAAAACAAAAAAACAGGACCAAAAATCCTGTCTTTTTAATTGCAAGGCTACTATGCCTTGCTCATTTCATGTGTTGCTCATCGATTAACGGAAAATCAATTTTATTTTTCAGCCAATAGGCCTTCTTTAATTAGATTAGGGCCACCATTTAAAATCGACTCGGAAACATTTTCAGTAAACTTTAAGAAGTTTGTTCTAAAAGCTTCTGCAAGTTTCTTCGCCTGCAGATCATAAGCGGTTCTATCTTCCCACATTTTTCTTGGGTTGAGTACCTCAGAAGGTACATTGGGGCAACTAGTGGGCATATAGAGCCCAAAAATTGGATGTTCTATGTGTCTTACATCGTTTAGTTTGCCCTCTAATGCGGCTTTGATCATAGCTCTGGTATATTTTAAACTGATGCGAGAACCATTGCCATAGGCACCCTTGATCCAACCGGTGTTGACCAACCAAACGTTTACGTTTTGCTTTTCGATTTTTTCCCCTAGCATTTCTGCGTATTTGGCAGGATGCAGCGGCATAAAAGGTGCTCCAAAACATGCCGAAAATACGGTTTTAGGTTCGGTTATACCGTCTTCGGTACCGGCTACCTTTGCCGTGTATCCAGAAATAAAGTGATACATGGCCTGCTCCTTAGTGAGTTTAGAAATGGGAGGCAGCACACCGTAAGCATCACAAGTGAGGAAGAAGATATTTTCAGGCTTTTGCCCAATAGATGGTTTTGCAGCATTTTCTATGAAATCTACAGGGTAGGAGACTCGAGTGTTTTCGGTGACCTCTTTATTGTGGTAGTCCACCTTTGTAGTACCTACATAAAACCTAGTGTTTTCTAGAAGTGCTCCAAACTTAACGGCATCCCATATTTGCGGTTCTTTTTCTCTAGAAAGGTCTATGACCTTGGCATAGCAGCCGCCTTCAAAATTAAAAATGCCTTCGTCTGTCCAGCCGTGCTCATCGTCCCCAATCAGGCTTCTCTCAGGATCTGCAGACAATGTGGTTTTTCCCGTGCCAGAAAGCCCAAAGAATATGGCCGTGTCGCCCTCTTTGCCTTTATTGGCGCTACAATGCATAGAAAGTACTTGATCATGTACAGGAAGATTAAAGTTGAGCACGCTAAAAATCCCTTTTTTAATTTCTCCTGTGTAGGCGCTCCCGCCAATTAAAATGGTTTTATCGCTATAGTTGATGATAGAGAAATTTTCGGCCTTAGTGCCATCTCTATCGGGATTGGCCTTAAACTCAGGGGCGCAAATTATAGTAAACTCTGGCTTAAAATTGAGCAGTTCTTCTGCAGTGGGCCTGATAAACATATTATAGCAAAAAAGATTTTGCCAAGGATTGGTATTAATGATTCTTACTTTTAGGGCATGTCTTGGTTCAGCGCCTGTTATGGCATCTCTTACATAAAGCTCTCTACCAGATAAAAAAGTAAGCATTTTGTCTTTTAACTTGTAGTAGTCTTCTTCATCGAACGCTTGGTTGATCTCTCCCCACCAAACTTTGTCCTTGGTAATTTCATCTTTAACAATAAAACGGTCTTTTGGCGAGCGGCCGGTAAATTTTCCGGTATCTACCATTAAAGCACCGGTATCGCTAAGCACACCTTGGTTTTTGTAGAGGGTATCGCCTATGAGTTTTGCTGGCGATGCATTGTAGAACACAGAGGGAAATTCTATGCCCATAATATGTAGCTCATTGGCGATGCGATTTATTTTTGAATGGCCCATGATTTCAAAGTTTATGTTGAAAAATATCTTGATAGTTATCCATCGGCTTTACAAACATAGTGTAATTTTAATAAAAAGCGAATTTTCGCTAAATAAATTATTACGCTATTGAAAAATATTAACAATAAGCATATCAAATGTCTACTTAAAATTTTATTCCGCTTCAAGAGCGCCTTGTGAGGTAAATTTCTAAATTTGTCCCTTCAAAAAATTTTTACACTTAATCAAATGAGTAAGCAACACCAAATACACGTCGACTCTGAAATAGGAAGGCTTAGAAGATTGATTATACATTCTCCAGATGAGGGTTTGGGCAACGTTATTCCTAGTAAGGCACAAGACTGGCTTTTTGAAGACATCATCCATCTAGACACCATGCGGGCCAAAGAGTATGATTTATATGTAAAATTATTGCTCTACTTTTTAGATCCAGAAAAAATTAAGGGTAAACTCAAATCGATTGATGCGCCAAGCAACAACAGAGATTTTTACAAACCAGGTAAAAAAAACTATTTCCATTCAGACAAAGTAATGGATCCACAGTCTTTGTTGGCAGATATTTTAGAAGATGTAGAGGTTAAGAACAAAATGGTAGCGGCCATTTCTGCTTATGAAGATGTGTCTTTTGTAATACAGGAAATTTTGTACGATTTGCCCGCAAACGAACTTGCTAAAGCTTTTATATCAGGCATCTTGCCAGATGAGCGTATGATCTTTCCGCCTGTGCCCAATTTCATCTTTACAAGAGATATTGGTGTGGTGGTTAACGGGCATATTTTACTAACAAAACCCGCTACCCGTGCCCGCTCAAGAGAGCGCATTTTAACGGCATACATCATGTTCAACCATCCTGCATTTAAAGACTATAAAGATAAACTGCTGGAAATTACCAATACCGAAGACCATTTTCTATACGATGAGGATGAAAAGAATTCAAAGACCGTGAGTTTAGAAGGTGGTGATGTAATGACCATTGCGCCCAATCACCTTTTGATCGGCTTGAGCGAAAGGACCTCTTTGCATGCGGTAAGTAGAGTGATACAGATTTTATTTGCCAATGATGTGGTTGAAAAGGTTTCTGTGATAAAAATACCCAACAAACGGGCCTTTATGCACATAGACACCACTTTTACCCAAGTGCGAAAAGACCTTTGGGTAATACATGCACCCTTCTCTAAAAAACACATAGATTATGCTACTAGAGACTTGATACCGGCCTTGGGTGAGCCCAAAGAATTGTTTGCGGTAGACATAACCCAATTTCATAAGGACCACACCGATCAACCTGTTAAGTTCGAGTTTTTAGAAGATTTGTTGGACAACATCAGTAAAAATGATTTAAAAAGCCAAAAAGAAACCGAATTTATTTACTCGGGTGATGGCGTCTTTCCTTTCGGACAACGCGAGCAGTGGACCGACTCATGCAACGTATTGGCCTTAAAAGAAGGCGTTGTGATCGCTTATGACCGCAATGACAAAACCGCCGATGGCTTTAAGAAAAAAGGCTTTGATGTGATCCACGCAGAAGAACTCATTCAGAAGTTAGATAAAGGAGCCATCGATACCGACAAAATGGAAAATACCTTGATTTTGTTGCCTTCGGCAGAGTTGTCTAGGGCTAGGGGCGGATCACATTGTTTGAGTATGCCACTTTTGCGTGATAGTATTTTTAGCTGATTGAATGTTATAATGGATAACATTGTTTCTTTTTTTAGCATTATTCCCTAATTTTAGAAGCATCACATTTAATAAGAATAAAATGGTTATTACCTCTCTAAAGCAAATAGATTTTACAAAAAGCTATTCTTATGCAGACTATCTCTCTTGGCAGTTCGATGAATTTGTTGAATTGATAAAGGGCAAGATTTTTCCTATGTCTGCCCCAAGCAGGGCTCATCAGGAGGTTTCAGGTAATTTATACTTATTATTAGGAGTACCAATTAAAAAGACAGCATGTAAGATTTATCATGCCCCCTTTGATGTAAGATTGACAGATAGTAAGAAAAGCGACCGAGAAATAAATACAGTGGTGCAGCCAGATTTGTGTATTGTCTGTGATTTGAGTAAACTCGACGATAAAGGCTGCTTAGGTGCGCCAGAGTTTGTTACTGAGATAGTCTCTGAAAAAAATGCCGCTAGAGATGTAAAAGATAAGTTTTTATTATATGAAGAAAACGGCGTGCAAGAATATTGGTTGGCAAGGGTAAAAGAAAAGACCATTGAACGATTTTTTTTAGAAAATGGGAAGTATGTACACAAAGGATTTTTTACGCATACAGACATAATTAACCCAGTTCTGTTCCCAGAAATTGAAATAGATTTAGGAGAAGTTTTTACAGAATAAATGGCACAAGCAAACACTAACAACTAAGTTATGCGTGAAGATTATCTACGCGGAGATGCGGACAATTTTTCTGATGAAGATAAGGACATAGAAAAATCTCTACGTCCCTTGTCTTTTGAGGATTTTACTGGGCAAGAAAAAATTGTCGAAAACTTACGCATTTTTACCCAAGCAGCGCTTAAGCGGTCAGAATCTTTGGACCACGTGTTGTTGCATGGCCCTCCGGGCTTGGGAAAAACCACTTTATCGCACATCATTGCCAATGAATTGGGTACAGGTATTAAAATAACTTCGGGCCCTGTATTAGAAAAACCGGGAGATCTAGCGGGATTACTCACCAATTTAGAAGAAAACGATGTTTTATTTATCGATGAAATACACAGGCTTAACCCGGTAATTGAGGAGTATCTGTACTCCGCTATGGAAGATTACCGCATAGACATTGTATTAGACTCCGGCCCAAACGCAAGGACCATACAAATCGCACTCAATCCATTTACATTGATCGGTGCGACTACCCGCTCAGGCTTGCTTACTTCTCCGCTAAGAGCGCGCTTTGGAATCAACGCACGCTTAGAATATTACGATGCCAAATTGCTTTCTACCATCGTAAAACGTTCCGCATCCATCTTAAAATCCCCCATAGAAGACAATGCCGCTTACGAAATAGCTAGGCGCAGCAGAGGAACGCCAAGAATAGCCAATAATTTACTCAGAAGAACCCGCGATTTTGCACAAATTAAAGGTGATGGCAACATCAACTTAGGCATAGCCCAATTTGCACTAAATGCACTTAATGTAGACCATAATGGTTTGGATGAAATGGACAACCGTATCCTCAAAACCATTATTGAGAAATTTAAGGGTGGACCTGTGGGCATATCTACCATAGCCACGGCTTGTGGCGAAGAGGCAGAGACCATAGAAGAAGTGTACGAACCTTTTTTGATCAAGGAGGGCTACATAAAACGTACATCGCGTGGGAGGGAAGCTACACTCTTGGCCTATCAACATTTAGATATTTTACCTCCCAGCCAAATGCGTACTTTGTTCGATTAGTTTGCATAGATGTTTGATAGAATATTAAAAGCTCGAAAAAAATCAAAAACTCTCAAGGCCAACAACCAATCTCTAACCTCAACATCCAAATCACTTAAAATTAAAACCGAATGGTTTATATAATCATCCTTTATCTGTACCTTTAAACCATCATATTTTTAGACATTTCAAACAAATTTTTTATGAAAACCATTGATGATTTCAACTTTAAAGGAAGGAAAGTTTTAATCAGGGTTGATTTTAATGTACCCCTTAACGAGAATTTTGAAATTACTGACCATACACGTATCAAAGCGGCAGTACCTACCCTCAAAAAGATATTGGGAGATGGAGGCGCAGTCATTATGATGTCGCATTTGGGCAGGCCAAAACAAGGCCCTGAGGAAAAATTCTCCCTAAAGCACCTTGTGGGCGATTTATCAGATGCATTAGGCGTAAAGGTAAAATTTGGCGGTGACTGCATTGGTGATGAGGCCTATCAAATGTCTGCTAACTTGGGCGAAGGCGAAGCCCTATTGCTAGACAACTTGCGCTTTTACAAAGAAGAGACCAAGGGCGATGTGGACTTCTCAGAGAAGCTTTCTAAACATGGCGATTTTTATGTGAACGATGCTTTTGGTACGGCGCATAGGGCACATGCTTCTACCGCAGTAATTGCCCAGTTTTTTAAAGACAAAGCCACCGGTTATGTAATGCAAGCAGAACTGGCCAATGCCGAAAAAGTTATGGGTAACCCTGCAAGACCATTTACGGCCATTATGGGTGGTGCTAAAATCTCTGATAAGATCCTGATCATAGAAAGATTGCTAGACAAAGTAGATAATCTGATTATTGGTGGCGGAATGTCTTATACTTTTACCAAAGCTCAAGGTGGTAGCATAGGCAATTCTTTGTTAGAAGAAGATAAAATGGATTTAGCTCTAGAATTAATAGAAAAAGCCAAGGCCAAAGGTGTCAACCTGATTTTACCTGTAGACACTGTGGCAGCGCAAGAGTTTAAAAATGATTCGCCGAGCAAAGTAGTAAAGAAAGATGCAATAGAAGACGGTTGGATGGGCTTAGATATCGGCCCTGAGTCGATAAAGCTTTTTTCAGAAACCATTGCCCAATCAAAAACGGTACTATGGAACGGCCCAATGGGCGTATTTGAATTCCCCAATTTTGCAATAGGCACTGATCAAGTAGCCGAATCGGTAGTAAAAGCCACAGAAAAGGGCGGTTTCTCTTTAATAGGTGGCGGAGATTCTGCCTCGGCCATCAACAACCTAGGCTATGGCGATAAAGTATCCTATGTGTCCACAGGGGGTGGCGCCTTGTTAGAATACATGGAAGGCAAAACTCTGCCCGGCGTAGCGGCTTTGGAGGAGTAAAAAGCAATGATACTAGGCGACCCTACAAGAGGTCGCCTACCTTTAAATATCAACTAGAAGAAGCATTACTACCCTTTCGGTCTTAACCTAACAGGAATCGAGAAAGAAGGGATACCTGACCACAAGTACACCTACAACGGAAAAGAGAAGCAGGAAGAGTTCGGGCTCGACTGGCACGACTATGGGGCTAGGAACTACGATGCAGTACTAGGAAGGTGGCATTCGGTGGATCCTTTTGCAGACATGAGACCAGATATGACACCATATAGATATGCCTTTAATAACCCTATCAAAATCATAGACCCTGATGGTTTATTTGAAAGCACGGCTGATTTGATAAATGATGTATGGAACAAAACACCAAATGATGGGATGGCCCATCATTATGATGGTGAAGGGAATAAAACAGGTACTTCTGATCCTTCAGAAGACCCACCTTCACTTGGGTTTAGGAATCCCGGTAATAATGCAGAAAGAACCCTAAACGATTTCTATGGTAAAGGGTATCTTAATTCAGCATATGATTTTTATCAAAACAATAAAGATAATATTATTGCTCGGGGAGAACTCGGATATGGCGCATTTGTGATTTTCATAAAGAATGGAACAATCCAATTAAGTTCTTTTGGAAGTGATGCTGCACTCTCAATGATTGCTGGACTCTTCGATCTTGGTGCTACGGCGACTGTCGGTCAGGTATTTGATATTTATGGATATGGTGACACAAGTGGATTAGAGGGGCAATTGGCTGGTATTTTTCCTGGTAAGGCATTTACTCAGACCTTCGTCAAAGCTTTTCCCAAGTTCCGAAAGTTTGTCGGTAAAGGTATTATGGAGGTTCATCATAGAATTCCTCAAAAATATCGAGACAATGGATTGTTTGGACCAGGTGGAGTTGATAATCTTTCTAATCTACAGGCATTGCCGAAGGGGTTTCATA
>CAKZMZ010000232.1 GCA_937129345.1 uncultured Thalassovita sp.
GTAAGAAAAGAAAACCTAGCAGGAAAAGTACCCTTTTCTAAACCAAACCATTCTGGCTGCATCACTACGATCAGGCTAGCCACAAGCTGTATCACACTTCCTATGTAACCAAGCGCAAAGCCTTTGGCACTAACTCGATCAAAACGGTCTTCTGTGGCTATTTCTGGTAAAAAGGCATTGTAAAAAACCAATGAACCCGCCCAGCCCAAACTGGCTAACATGCAAAAAATAATGCCCCATTCAATATTATTACCTTCAAAGAAAAATAGTGCTATACAAGAAAAAGCACCTATAAAGGTAAAGGCTTTCATCATTTTCTTTTTCATACCGCCATAGTCTGCTATGCCAGATAAAAAAGGAGAAATGAGCACGATTACAAAAAACGAAAATGAAAGGGCATAAGAGTAAAGTACCGTGTTTTCTACTGCAAAACCGAAAAAAGTAACCGTGTCGCCGCCAAAAGCCTCTCTGGTAATTTCATTATAATAAACAGGAAATATGGCCGAGGAAATGGTCAATGTATACACTGAGTTGGCCCAGTCGTACATACACCATGCATTAATTACTTTGGGTTGATTTTTTTTGAAGTCAGAAATTAATCCACTTGAAGAGTTCATGAATATCTAGAAGGTGAAAAAATCTATCTCGTTTTGTGCAAATGCCTCACGATTTTATTAATTTATAGCTTTAATGTTTAATTGTAAATATTATTTTTAGAAATGTAACTGAACTTACTATTAAAGCACTGTTTTTATACTATTTATTGGTTTAGTTTATTTTTTGAGAAAATAAAGTAGTGCATTGAACAGAATGCTGTTTTTTTTGTTATAGTTTTGTAATTTAGTATTAATCTAAATAAAAAGGCACTTTAATGAGCGCAGAAAAAGATAACGCAATATTAGAAGAGTTTACCTCAAAGGAATATGAGCACGGTTGGTCGGTTGATTTCGAGACAGACGAGGTGCCCAAAGGTTTAAGTGAAACCGTAATCAGGATGATTTCTGCTAAGAAAGAAGAACCTGAATGGATGCTAGAGTGGAGACTGGAGGCTTTTAGGAAGTGGCAGAAAATGAAGACACCTGAGTGGGCAAATGTAAAATTCCCTGAAATCAATTATCAAGATATCGTTTATTACTCTGCTCCAAAACAAAAGGTAAAACCCCAATCTTTAGATGAAGTAGATCCTGAACTTTTGGCTACATTTGAGAAGCTAGGTATTTCGCTTAACGAGCAAAAAAGGTTAACAGGTGTAGCTGTAGATGCTGTAATAGATAGCGTTTCAGTTGCGACCACCTTTAAAGAAACCTTAAAAGAACTGGGAATCATTTTCTGTTCTTTCTCAGAGGCAGTTCAAGAACATCCTGAATTGGTTAAAAAATACATAGGTTCTGTAGTTCCTGCTAATGATAATTATTTTGCAGCTTTAAACTCAGCTGTATTTAGTGATGGTTCTTTCTGTTATATACCTAAAGGTGTACGCTGCCCAATGGAATTGTCTACCTACTTTAGGATCAATGCAGCAAACACCGGTCAGTTTGAAAGGACATTAATCGTAGCGGAAGAGGGTTCTTACGTAAGTTACCTAGAAGGTTGTACCGCTCCGATGAGAGACGAGAACCAATTGCATGCTGCTGTAGTAGAAATTTACGCAGCCAAAGATGCAGAAGTGAAATACTCTACTGTGCAAAACTGGTACCCTGGCGACGAAAACGGCAAAGGGGGAATCTACAATTTTGTAACTAAAAGAGGTCTTTGCTTCGGTGATAACTCAAAAATCTCTTGGACCCAAGTTGAAACGGGTTCTTCTATTACTTGGAAATACCCAAGCTGTGTTTTGAAAGGCGATAACTCTATTGGTGAGTTTTACTCAGTAGCAGTAACCAATAACATGCAGCAAGCAGACACAGGTACTAAAATGATACACATTGGTAAAAATACCAAGAGTAGGATAGTATCTAAAGGTGTCTCTGCAGGTAAAAGTCAAAACAGTTACCGTGGTTTGGTAAAGATAATGAAGCGTGCCGAAGGATCAAGAAACTTCTCACAGTGTGATTCTCTATTAATGGGAGACCAATGTGGTGCACATACTTTCCCTTACATTGAGGTTGACAACAAAACTGCAAAAGTAGAACATGAGGCCACCACTTCTAAAATTGGTGAAGACCAGATTTTCTACTGTAACCAAAGAGGTATCGGTGAGGAAGATGCGGTTGCACTGATTGTCAACGGATACTGTAAAGAAGTACTCAATCAGCTACCGATGGAATTTGCGGTTGAAGCACAAAAACTTCTTGCCCTAACCCTTGAGGGTAGCGT
>CAKZMZ010000233.1 GCA_937129345.1 uncultured Thalassovita sp.
ACATTATTTTCACCAAAAGTATATGTCACAGGTCAGAGACCTGCGCCAGTGGGGGCTCTGCGTGGCAGCCACTCGGGCTACACTACTAAGCTATTGCCAAGTCTGCAGGAGTTCAAGCTACAACTTAATATACCAACTAATCGCTAGCCACAGATTGCTCACCGCAGTGCCGTTTACGAAAGAATCTATGCGGTAGTCGAGACCAGCTTCTAACTTATTTTTATCAGTAAACAAATAACCCATGGAGGGGACTAGCCTGATTTCGAAATCATAGCTGTTCCTTTCAAAAGCATTGAGGTACTCGTTGTTTACTTTTAGGTAAAACTCTTTGTTGTCCACTTCCTGCCCGCTCAGAGGAAATTCACCTGTGAGCCTATACCTAAGCCTGAATGAAAAATCTTCTTTTTTTCCAAAGGTTTGGTCGCTGGCAAACCTGTGTCCGATCCTAATCCCTGTAAGCCTCCTCACTAAGGCAAATTGTTGGATGGTACGATGGATCACGGCATCCCCTTCAAATCTTATAAGATACCCTCCGGCTATACTGCTTCTCAGGTCCACTTTTTTTGATACAATGGCAGAAAAATCTGAGAGCACAAAATTCACTCGATTAGCGTCTGCTTCACTTACAGATTCAATAATCTGTCTAGATTCCCACTTAAAATTGAGTCTATAGCCATTGCCCAAATCGCTGTTAAGGTTAATGGCAGGTAAGGAACCCACTTCTAGATTACTTTGTGCACCACTAATATGATGTAAAAAAAGTCCTATAAAAAAAATTGGTATTCTAATATTCAAGGTTATCTGTGTTTCTGAGGAGTATTTTGGACAATTTTAAATTTTCGCCTTCATCATCAAAGAGTAGTTCGTAAAGAGAGATGTCTTTGTTTTTATTTCCCTTTACAATTAATTCATACTTTAGGGTGTAGGGGATATCCGAGTAGTAAAGGTTAGCTTTTACCACTTGGGCCAAATCCTTCGGCTTACCCGTTAGCTGAAACTGTACTTTCCTGATTTTGTATTTGTTAAACTGCTTTTTAAGATAGGTTTCTATGGCATTTCTAGTATGCACGTCAATAGCTTCCCAAGGTTTTAAAATCTCAATATCTTCTAGGTTACCTAGTGAATCGAACTCTACACTGTACATAAATTCATTTTTATCGAATTTGGCCTCTATGGAGTTACCAGATAAATTTTCTTCAAAATACCATTTTACTTTTTTTGTAGGTTCAAGGCTTTCTACAAATTGCAAAGCATTTTTAGGCACCTGATCTACTTTAAGGCGAGATTCTTTTTCGTATTTTAGTTGTGCAAAGCAGTTTAAACTTGCTGTGAGAAAAAATACAATGAGAAATGATGTTTTTTGCATAAAAAAATAATTTGCTAAAAAATTGCTCTCTTACAAATTGACAACAATCGTAAGAAAAGCATCTTCAACAAAAATCAAATTTGCCTGAATTGGTTCAAGTCTTCTAATAAAAGCCTGATTAGGAGGATAGAAAATTTATAGCAAAAATCAATAGATGTTTTCAGCAATGATTTTTTTGAGCTCGTACCCATCGGCAATGCTGTAGAGCACATCTCCGGTTTCTGAAACTTGATAACGGATCAAATTGTGGCTTTCTAACCTTTGCATAATTTTGGAGGCACTCTCCACATCTAAGTCTAGATCTACGATTATCTCAGTTAGGCTAGCACCTCTGTGTCGCATAAGGTATTTGAGAATACTTTGGTCTTCTCTTTTTCTTTGTAGTTTTTTAGCATTTTTAAAGGAGAATATACCGATACCAAAGCCGATTACACTGGCTATTAAGGGTTCGGGAAAGCCTTCTACCAAAGCAACCAAAGTGGTTACCGTACCAACACTGATACCTAAAAAGCTAAAAATCTTTTGTATTTTTTCTTTAAAAGAGATACGCATAACAGAGAGAATCCATTTAACTACTAAGACAAAACTAGGGATTGATCCAGGTTAAAAAATCAGTAAAGCCGCAACCAAAGAATCGTTCATTAAATATAGTGCTTTAATCTTAAATTAATGGTTAATTATCTCTGAAAACACTTTTCTCTTATTTAAAAGGCGAAAAAACTGTTTTGCTCAACTATCTTCTACCGGTCACTTTTCTAAAAGAAACCGTGTTGTCTCTATTGACTAAGTCGTAATCAAAGAAATCTTCTCTGCCGGCATAGCGGTACTTTGCCCTACAGTTACAAATGTATACTTGAAAGGGTGGCATACCCATATCATCATGGCCATAGTCCCATCTTTTTATTATTTCTAGTGCATTCGCCTTGATCAAGCTGTCTCTTTTTAAGCGCACCTGCTTCCATAATTGGTTGAGGGCTTCTTGGTACTTGGCTTCACTTTTTATTTTGTGCTTATCAGGTTTGTTACTATCAAAATAGGCATCTATTTCGGTTTTAGTAAGGTAGTGCGCTATGGCATCGGCCACTCTGGCCTCACTCACATCATCACATTCGGGAAATCCCTCATACCAAAAAATGTAGTACAGCAAGCCTCCAATAAAAAGGAATGTAAAGATTTTAGACATAACTAGGTTTATCTGATTTTAGGAAGGCAACGAGGTCATTCGGTATATGTTCTGATTAAGCCACTTTTATGCCTGTCGGGCAAGTATTCCATTGGCGTTTTAAGCTACCTGTACTAAATTGAATTTGCTTAATATCACTGAAAAAATGAAACAGAAAAATCAAAACACCAATAGACTGCCAAGAAGGAGTTTTTTTAAAAGAACGGCTTTGGGTGGAGCAGGGCTTTTACTTGCGCCATCCATAAAGGGCAGTGCTAGGTATGATTACAAAAACACACAGTATTTAAAAGTAAAGAGAGCGACCAAAGCACTCGCTAAGTCTGCTTGGTATTTAGACCTAAGTCCTGCCCAATGGATATGGTATCCTGCACAACGCATCCTGAGCAATACTTTTTTTCTATTCAGAAGAGTGCTAGAAATAACAAAGCCTATTAAAAAAGCCACGGGCTGGATTTTGGGCGAGTCAAGATATTTGTGCTTTTGCAATGGGCAGCGCGTACAGTTTGGCCCAGCCCCCGCTGATCCACGTTATACAGAAGCAGATCCCATAGATTTAACCCCTCATTTAAAACAAGGTAAAAATGTCCTTGGCGCCCAAGTGATGTACTACGGTTATGGCGATGGTACTTGGCCGGCAGGTAAGTACGGTTTCATCTTCCATCTAAAAATAGAATACGAGGATGGGACTCAAGAGCGCTTGGTTTCTGATGATGAGTGGAAGGTTTTTTATGCCCGTTGTTGGAAACCAGGACAGTACAAGCGTTGGTATCTTCGCGCACTGCAAGAAGAGTTTGATGCCCGCCTGTATCCTTTCAACTGGTATACGACTGATTTTAAAGAAAATGAAGAATGGTTGCAAGCGGCAATTACAGGAGTAGTGGCTGATAAACCAGCCTTGGCCACCAATGCACCAGACTATCAGTTTAATTCGGGAGGTTATCCAGAATTAATGGAGTTGCGAAAGCGAATGCTTCCCATGCCTAAAGAGCATAATGTAGCAGTGGTCAAATTAATGGAAGTGCAGGCAGTGAATTGGAAAACATCTCCCCAAACTTATTTTGAGTTACTTGCTGAAGATGCTTTTGAAGTAGGTACTGACGTGCCAGTTGTAACAGAAAAAGATTCTGGCAAATGGGAGGTACGGCACCAAAAAAAGGACGAAGGCATTTTACTCACTTTTGAATTAGAAGAACAAGTGGTCGGTTGGCCTTATGTTCGTTTAAATGTGCCCGAAGGCACCGTAGTAGAACTGATGGTGCAAGAGGGACACAAAGCTTTTAAAGCGGGAGGGGATTTGGTTATGAACAACCATTTTAATGCATGGTCTAGGATTACTTGCCAAGCAGGGAGCAATTACTTTGAGCCTTTCGATTACGAGAGTCTGCGGTTCATTCAATTGCATATATATCAGCATCAAGGCGAAAAGATAGAGATTGAGCAAATAGGAGTAAGGCGGCGACTGTATCCTTGGAAAGTTACACCCAACATCAAGGTAGCAGATGCCAAGGTTCAGCAAGTTTTGGATGCCTGCATCAATACCGTTTACAATAACTCCATAGAAACCATGGTAGATGGCATGGGGCGAGAAAGGCAGCAGTATAGTGGGGACTTGGGGCATCAAGTACATGCCATTCATTCGGTATTTGGCGCTCCCGAGTTTTACAGGAGATATTTGGTGACCTACAGCCAAGGTATGACCAAAGATGGCTTTTTTTTAGATACCTGGCCGGCTTACGACCGCCTTAATCGCTTGGCACAGCGACAGCTAGACTTAACCCCTTGGGGGCCATTGCTGGATCATGGCATCGGCTTCAATTTCGACTGCTATTATCACTATCTGTATTCAGGACACTTTGCAGATTTAGAAGAAGTATTCCCAAGACTCTTGCGCTTTTTCCATTATCTACAAGATTTGGTGGCGACAGATGGCTTATTACCTGTAGAAGACATAGGCGTGCCCGCCGTTTGGATGGATACGGATGCCTACAAAAAGCAAAGGCACAAACAATGCGCTTTTAATCTGTATACGGTTGGCATGTTGAGAGAGGCCTTTGTGCCACTTTGCCAAGCCGCTGGAGAAAAAACATACATAGAAGCTGCTGAAGAGCTAGCTTCATTACTTCACAAAAACACCATTGCCCGCTATTGGGATAATCAAAAGCAATGTTTTATCAATAATTTACCATGGCTCAAAGAAGAACAGCCTCTAATGGATGATCGTTCACTCGCCATGGCCTGCTTATTTGAATTAGCGCCGAATAATAATTATAAGGAGATGGAAAAAGTGTTGGCAGAGGTACCTGCCAATCTTGGGCGTTCTTACCCACCCAATACCAATTGGTGGTTGTGGGCCTTGGCCAAATCTAAAAATGCGGCACTTATTGTAAAAGATTTTACCGTGCGTTGGTTCAACTTAAAATCGGTACAACAGAACAATACCATGCAAGAAGCTTGGCATGTAGAACCTGACTCGGGTTCGCAATGGAGCCATGGTGCTATTGCGCCCCTGTACGTCACATTTATGAATTTGGCAGGCATCATGCCCACCTTGCCGGGTTTTGAGACATATCAGGTTTTCCCACAGTTGGGAGGTTTGTATACCTTAGAACTGACCTATCATACCATTAAAGGAAATATAGAATTTAAGGTAGAAGGAAGACAGGGCAAGAAAAGTTTGACCTTAAAAACTTTGGCAGAGGCCAATGGTCTTTTGGTTTTATCAGAAAAAGAAAGGGTAAAACTCGAAATAGCAGAAGATGCTGAGAATGGATTTGTAAAGTATATACTTCCAAAAGGAAAGGAGGTACGGCTAAAGCTTCAGCATACTTAAAAAATAAAACCGGATGCGCTTTATAAAGTGCATCCGGTTTAAGTGAACGGGGTTTCGTAACCTAATTCATTTTAAAAGGTACAATTAGCGAAAATTCTGGAATAGAGACTTCAATTTTTTTCCCGTCTATCATGCGCTCAATTAGGTAATAGCCCTTCATTTTACCAATACCCGTTTTCAGGTTAGAACCAGAAACATATTGGTGAGATTCACCCGGTTCGATTATAGGCTGCTGGCCCACTACGCCATCTCCTTCAACCTCTTTCTTTACACCATCAGAGTCAAAAATATACCATTTTCTTCTTTGTAATTGTACAGTGTACTCACTGTTATTTTCAATTTTTACTTTGTAGGTGAATACGTAATGAAACTGCTTAGGGCTCGAGTACTCTGGTTGATATTCAGTTTCAACACTTACTTTAATACCTTCAGTTATTTGAGTGAACATAGAGAATTTATTTCGATTTATCTTTTAAAATTATAACAGAAGAACATTTATTACAACGAGGATTGTAATTAAATAACAAAAATTGTGAGTAAAAATATAAAACCTTACTTATGTAATTTTATTTAGATATACGAAAGTATTCTTCAATTATTCTAAATTTAAACTAAATGTCTGTTAAAATAGCCCCCTCTTGGCACGAGCAATTAAAAGAAGAGTTTGAGAAACCATACTTCAAAAATCTCATCAGTTTTATAAAAGAAGATATTAAAAACCATACTATTTACCCTCCAGGCAAATTGATTTTTAATGCTTTTGAGCATTGTAGTTTTGGAGACACTAAAGTAGTGATCATTGGTCAAGACCCTTACCATGGCCCCGGTCAGGCAAATGGTCTTAGTTTTTCGGTTAACGATGGGGTTACTTTCCCGCCCTCGCTAAGAAATATTTTCAAGGAGATAAAAGAGGACTTGGGCAAAGAGATGCCAAAAAGTGGCAATCTAGAAAGATGGGCAGATCAAGGCGTTTTGTTGCTCAACGCTACTTTAACAGTAAGGGCGCATACACCGGGTTCGCATCAAAAAAAAGGTTGGGAAGAATTTACCGATGCAGTAATTAGAAAAATTACTGAGAAAAAAGAAAACATAGTATTTATTTTATGGGGCGCCTATGCACAGAAAAAAGGCGCTTTTATCGATAAAGAAAAACATTGTGTGTTGCAATCTCCGCACCCTTCGCCATTTTCGGCTGATAGAGGTTTTTTTGGCAACAAACATTTTAGTAAAACCAATGCCTACTTAGAGCAAGTAGGTAAAAAGCCTATAGATTGGTAAAGTAAATTTTAGGGGAGGAACCTAACTACTATACATGCAATAATTATATCGTCCGCATTGCGCCAATTGCATTGCG
>CAKZMZ010000234.1 GCA_937129345.1 uncultured Thalassovita sp.
TCGCTATTTTGAGTAGAAAAATAAGAGGAAATGAGCAGGATTGCAGCAGATATGATTGGAGCGAGCATGGTTAATTGGTTTTACACGATTGCTAAAAATAAAAAGCATGTAGAAAACCACTAAACTACTACATGCCTTTCTTTTCCCTATCCTGCATTAAAATTGTACGAAGCATATTTTTATAATTTAGGCTCCTCTGCCTTGAGCACTTTACCCGCAGGTCTTTTAAATGGAGATGGGCGAGCGGTATCTCCCAAAATGTTTTTGGCTGACTCCGCATACTGCAACAATTCCTCAACCTTTTCAGGATATTTTTCTGCCAGATTTTCCTTTTCGCCTATATCTTCATCTAAGTTGTAAAGTTGGGTTTCCATAGCAAACCCCTCATCTGTATGATGCCCTTTGTAACGATGCTCAAGCGGCAGATGTAATTTCCATTTTCTACTTCTTACTGCTTGTAGTTGGTCACGATCATAGTAAAAAAATGCTTGGTAGGGAGATTCTTTTTCCTTTGCATTGAGCAAGGGAGAAATATCAAAACCATCGATTGTGGCATCATTGAAAGGTACATCATATACCAATTGATGGTAGGTAGGCAAGAGATCCATTACAGTACAAATTGCATCCGATTCTAGACCTGGGGGAATGGCACCGGGCCACCATGCTATGGCAGGCACCCTCATGCCCCCCTCCCAAGTTGTGCCTTTGCCAGCTCTCAAAGGGGTGTTAACGCCACCATAATTTTGCGCCCCGCCATTATCCGAGGTAAAAAACACAAACGTATTTTCCGCTAAATTTTCATTTTTAAGGTATTGCAAGATTTCACCGACTGACCAGTCTATTTCTTCAATGGCATCGCTGTAAATACCATGTTGAGATTTACCTGCAAAGCGCTCGCTAGCATGCAAAGGAGCATGCGGCATGGTATGTGGCAGATAAATAAAAAAAGGTCGGTCCTTGTGTTCTTCCATGAACTTTATCGCTTCTGCGGTATAGCGTTGGGTAAGGGTACTTTGGTCTACAGGCTGTTCAATCACTTTTTCGCCACGCATGAGCGGTACACCTTTTTCTCCATGCATATTATTGCTGTAAGGAATGCCAAAGTAGGTATCAAAACCCTGTCTTGTAGGCAAAAATTGGGGCTGATCGCCCAAGTGCCATTTGCCAATACAAGCTGTGGCATATCCTGCAGGTTTAAGTATCTCTGCAAGCGTTATTTCTTTAGGGTTGAGACCGTGGTGTGCAGCAGGCAGCAAGACCGAACGAAATCCTTCTTTGCGTACCTCTGCCATGTCTATCCTTTGGGGGTAGCAGCCGGTTAACAAGCTAGCCCGCGATGGCGTGCAAACACTTGCTGACGTATAAAAGCTAGTGAGCTTGATGCCTTCTTTAGCCATTTGGTCGATATTACTAGTGCGATTAATGGTGGAGCCATAACTGGCCAAATCTCCATAACCTAAGTCATCACAAAAAATTAGAATAAAGTTAGGCGGTCTCCGTGCTTCATTTTGTGTGGCGTTGGGGCTTTCACCACAGGAGACTAGTATAAAAATAATCAATGCGCTCAGATAAAATTTTATCTTATTTGCGGGTTTTAAAATCATAGGATTGATGCTTTCTTTTGACAATTTTTCAACAACTGGTAATGATTTGATATTAACTTACTCCATATAAAACACCTCTTCCAATTTAATTGAAACAGGAGAATTATCAGGGTTGGTTTCCATGATATCGGCCATGTAATCCCACCATTTTTGAACAATGGCATGCCCACCGAGTGCTTGTGAGCCTTCTTGATCGGCTACTTTCTGAAAGCCAAATAGTGTATTGGTTTCCTCGTCCAAAAAGATGGAATACTCACTGATTCCGTTTTCTCTGAGCAGTTTTTCGAGCTCAGGCCAGATTTGATCATGCCTTTTCTGGTACTCCTCTGCTTGGCCCGGTTTAAGATACATTTTAAAAGCGATTCTCTTCATTTTTAAATTTTAATAAGTTCAGTGTATTTGCCTGTAAGATTCTCATATTTAGAAAAAAAACCAATCAGGCAATCATTCTTCATACCAATCCCATCTGTTCTTCCAATCGGTTAAAATGTCTTTTCTCCACTTGCCAATGGTCATTTGGCATTCTTCAGGAGTTTTGTTCAAATCCACATAATAATTAGGAAATCGCGCCTTATCGAAATGCCTGAATTGCCCTCCCCAGCTTTCTTGTGTGGGGTCATCTACATCGCCAACTCCGGCCAGTACAGGCGAAACCAAGTATAACATAGAGGGGCTATCGCCTTCTTTTAAACTGTTTTTCGGGTAATTGGCCAATGGGAAAACATCCCCACATTTCTCTTTAAATAAACCGTTATGGGTTGAACCATGCCCTCTAATATTGGCATCAGTGAATTTTGTGTAGGCCCACTCTCCTTCTTGGTCACCCGATTGATAAATACCTCTAAAAGTTTCATGCGTACCCCTTGGCAAAATGCCATTTTCGATCCACCACAACTCAGGATATTGCTCTGCCATAAAATTATACACATAATCTCTACTGGCCGTATCGTGCAAGGTATTTGAAGAACTGATGTAATACATCCTGATTTTTTCTGCTATGTCAGGCGCATCGTGTAATGCTTGAGCCGTAGTAGTATAGCTACCCCAAACAAGCACCCATAAAGGATTTTCCTTGCTGTATTTGCGCGCTGTTTGCACGATCCACTCTGAGCCTTCTGTACTTCCCTCAGTGCTTGGTGCCCCTGCCGAAGCTGAGCCGGCTTTGATCGTTGAGAGGATCTCTTCTTCTGACATCAATTCCGTGTAGCCCTTGTCTCTTAAATGCTCTACATCTATGCGTTTAACCCACTCAGTGATCAGCGCCGTGTTGTTCACAGTATCCCAAGGATGCGAGTTTTTATCGCCATTGGGAGTAGAAACAATGCCTTTTATTTTAATGATATCGCTATAGTGCACTGCTCTGAACAAAGATTGTATGTCATCAGGATCACCGCCCAAATCGGTATCTATGATCACGTCAAAAGTTTTTGGCTCATTTACTTCGGGCTTACACGAAAACAATGTAGGCAGTAAGATCAAAATATATAAGCCCGCTATTCGATCTATTTTTTGAACTGACTTTAAATAGGGCACTCTATGCTTGATTCTCCAATTCATCTTTTAAAACCTAGTTGGATTTTAATAGACTAAAATAGGTGTAAGATTTGAAAACCACGGCAAAAAGCGGCATAAATTTATGGTGTGCTCGAGGCTTTATCTTTCAAGCCAATTATTATATTTGGTTTATGAATGAAGTGAAAATTTTTGAGCACAAAGAAATCCGATCTGTATACTACAAAAATGAGTGGTATTTTGCAGTGGTAGATGTAGTGGAAGTGGTAGCTGAAAGCAGCAACCCTAGCGAATACCTCAAAAAACTACGTAGAAGAGACCCTGAGCTTGGCAAAGGATGGGGACAAATTGTACACCCCCTTTCTATCGAAACCAAAGGCGGCATGCAAAGAACAAATTGCGCCAATAAAGAGGGTATTTTGCGCATCATTCAATCCATCCCTTCTAAAAATGCCGAACCTTTTAAAAGGTGGTTGGCAAAGGTAGGTAGCCAAGCCATAGACGAAAAGAACAACAAAAGAATCGTAGCCTTTAAAAAACTAAAAGAATCGCAAAAAAGACTCTATGATAATGCCATAGAAAGAGGCATTTCCCCCGAAGAGTTTGAGCAAATTTTAGACGCCGGCGATTTTTCTCTTTTTGGCGGTGTGGACATAAAAGCAAAGTACGGCGTGGCCAAAAACGAAAAAGCCGACGAACACATGAACACTTTGCTGCTCTATGGAAAAGGTTTCGCTACGGAAATCACCAACCACAATACCAGCAGAGACAACCTAAAAAGCAGTGAGGAAATGTCAGAAGAACACCAGTCTAACAACTCACTGATCAGGCAAAACCTACTAGACAAAAACATAGTGCCCGAAGAACTGCCAGCTGAAAAGCGGATTGAAATCGAAAAGCTAGAAGGTGACGATACAAATAAATTGGACGATTGAGCTAAGACCTGCGCGACAGGTTACTTTTATAATATGCGCTGCTGCCTAAATGCGCCCGCGCTTACTCCTACCCTTTTTTTAAATACTTTACAAAAGTGTTGGTCGCTGCTAAAGCCCAAGCGGTAAGCTATTTCTTTCACCAAAACATCTTTTTGCAAGAGCATGGCTTTGGCTTTACTTATTTTTAAATCAATAAAATAATCGTTGGGCGAGAAACCAGAGAAAGCCTTAAACTCTTTTCTAAACAGTGAGTAACTGATGCCCAATTCTTTAGCAACTTCCTCAGCAGCTAAATTTTTATGGATGTTCTTTAAAAAAATAACTTTGGCCAACTGAAACCTACGCTCTCTTTTATCGCCCAAATGCTGCATCTTTTTATTGAGCGTATAAACCTCTCCTAAGAGTTGCGCCAAAATCCCAGCGGCAATCATTTGGTAGCCGGTTTTCTCGGTCTGCACCATATCAAGTATCTCTAAAAAGAAATTCAATACTTTTTGATTAAAACCAATCGTAAATCGCGGTGCCTTCGGGTCTAAAAAATGGTTTTGTTGGAGGTTTTCCAACATTAGGCCATTGGCGCCAATAAAATAAGACTCCCAAACTTGAGCTGCGTCAGGCTTGTATCTGTGCCATTCATTAGGAAAAAGTACGACCAAATCACCGGCTTTAATTGAAAATCGCCCTACACTTTTCGATTCGAAAATACCCATGCCGTTCACCAAATAAATCAGTTGGAACTCACTCAAAACCCGACCTTTTTGCCATGTAAAAGTATGTGTGCTCGGATGTTTGCCTTTCTCTTTTTTATGGTGCGCACCGCGAACAACATGCCCTGCATTAGTAATGTAAAGCCCCCACTTTTTTTCTAGATGGCTTACGGTCAAATATTTAAATTCTGTTGATGGATGTGTTCTATTTGTAAGCATCTGTTTTTTTACCAATATTTTGAGTAGTCATTATTAAAATGCCAAATATGACAATTAAAACATCAAAAGTAGAAATTAGAAAGCCGATAAGTTGTTGTAAATTTATTTTCGTATCAAATAATACAATTTTTGACTAAAACAAATTGCTTTTTGTAACTGCATGTTGGAAAAAACAATAAACAAAGAAGATATGTCACGAACTATAGACAGAAGGAAACCGCTCAAAGCCAAGGTAGGTGTTTTTAGTGTAGGCCACCGCACTTATTGGAAACAGTTCCCCGGTTTGTTGGAAGACCTCATGGAGAAAGAAGCCCGTTTGATCAAAAAAATCGAGATCAATCAAGTAGAGGTAGTAAGCTTTGGCATGGTAGACAATGCTGAAGTCGCTTATGAGGTATTGCCCAAAATGCAAGCAGCCAACCTAGATTTGATTTTTTGCGATATGGTCACTTATGCCACTTCTAGTACTTTTGGCATCATCGTAAAAACCCTAAACATCCCGATTGTTATGGTGGCCCTACAGCCCGATAAAGCCTTAGATTACGAGCAGGCTTCTATCTACAAGCAATTGTACAATGATGATTTTTGCGCAGTGCCTGAGTTTGCCGGCGTCGCCATTCGCATGGGTAAAAAAGTGCCGCCGGTCATTATCGGCACGCTCGATGACGACCCCGAGGCCGATCGAGAATTGGCAGTTTATTGTCAGATTGCTAAAGTGCTGCACGACCTAAAACATTCTCGGATAGGTCTTATGGGCCATGTGTTAGAGAATATGTACGACATGCATGTAGATCCTACCGCTGTAACGGCTGCCTTTGGCTGCCACATTGTACTAACAGAACCGCATGATGTTTTTAAGCATTACAAAAAAATAAGTCAGGCAGAGGTTGATAAGGAATCAGAAAAAATACTCGGTTTTTTTGATACGCCTGATCCAGTAAGCGATCCTGTGACCATGAAACTGCGCAACGAGGATTTACAAGTAGCAGCAAGGGTGAGCTGCTCTTTAGAAAAATTCATTGCTGATAAAAAT
The DNA here is from genome assembly GCA_937129345.1 of uncultured Thalassovita sp. Lineage (GTDB taxonomy): Bacteria > Bacteroidota > Bacteroidia > Cytophagales > Flammeovirgaceae > Chondrinema. The sequence continues at coordinate 6,011 of CAKZMZ010000234.1, forward strand.
CTCGATGGACTTGCTTACTATTATGAAGGTGAGCCCGGCTCAGAACTAGAAAAAATGGTAACCAACTTTATTGTGGGCAATTCTATGCTCACAGCGGCGGGCTTTCCTATGTGTGGCGAGTACGACCTCAAAACCTGCTTGGCCATGCTCATTATGGATAGGTTAGATATCGGCGGAAGTTTTGCTGAGTTCCATCCCATAGATTTTAAGGAGAATTTTGTGTTGGTCGGCCACGATGGCCCACACCACATTAACATAGCAGCCGAAAAGCCCGTGCTACGCAGCTTAAAAGTGTACCATGGCAAGCCAGGCATGGGCGCTGGTGTAGAATTTAAAATTAAAGAAGGACCCATTACCATGCTCAGCATAGGACTCACCTATGAGGGCAAGTTTAAGTTTGTAATTGCGGAAGGAGAATCGGTGCATGGCCCGATTCCGCCAACGGGCAATACCAATACCCGAGGCTTTTTTAAACCCGATGTAAAAACCTTTTTGAAAAAATGGGTGGCCGAGGGGCCTACACACCACTTTGCCTTAGGAGTGGGACACCATGCAGAAACCATACAACAAATCGCTGATTTCTTGAACATTGAATCTGTAATTGTACGATGATATGACCACCGGATATGTACTATTTGTGATTTTGAGCTATTTTGGCGTGCTTTTCATCATTGCTAGGCTAAGTGTAAAAAAGGCAGATTCCAGTACTTTTTTTATAGCCAATCGCAATGCGCCTTGGCCTTTGGTTGCTTACGGTATGATCGGGGTCGCCATATCTGGTATAACTTTCATTTCTGTACCCGGTCAGGTGGCGGCTACCCAGTTTTCTTACCTGCAAATGGTATTGGGCTATGCTTTAGGTTTGTTTGTGGTTGCCTTTGTACTAGTACCGATTTTCTATCGCATCAATGCGGTTTCTATTTATGCCTTTTTAAAAGTGCGCTTTGGGCCTTATACACATAAAACTGGCGCTATTTTCTTTTTACTGGCGCAGGTAGCTACCGCCTCTTTTAAGCTATTTTTAATGGCACATGTTCTACAATTGCTGCTTTTCGATCGCTTGGGCTTACCTTTTGAACTGACCGTACTGGTCACTCTGCTGCTCATTTGGCTCTATACGTATCGGGGCGGTATACAAACGGTGATCATTACCGATGCCCTACAAACTACTTTTTTGTTGCTAGCGGTCGTGCTCAGCATCTGGTCTATCAGTAAGCAGATGGATGCCTCAGTGGGCGAACTGTACCAACAAATGAAAGCCAGTAATTTGGCCAAGGTTTTTTATTGGGAGCTAGACAGTGGGCAAAACTTTTTTAAGTTGATTTTGGCAGGTGCTTTACTCACCATAATGACCAACGGTCTGGATCAATCGGTCATGCAAAAGCACCTTACCTGCCGAGATTTAAAATCCTCTCAAAAAAACATTGTTACCTTGGCCATTGTCTTGGTTTTTGTAAATGTGCTTTTCCTTTTTATGGGTGGGGCATTGCATGTGTTTAGTGCACAAAAAGGCATAGCCCTACCCCAAGACACTGACAGCATATACCCAATATTGGCCTTAAACAATTTGGGCATTGTAACAGGTACTTTTTTTCTGGTGGGCATTGCAGCAGCAGCATATTCTTCGGCAGACTCCTCGCTCACAGGGCTTACCACTTCTTTTTGTGTAGATGTACTCAACTTTGAAGATAAAAAAGGGGACAATACGCGCTTAAGGCAAGCAGTACACTTTGGCTTTACTATTTTGATCTTCGGTATTATTCTAATTTTTAATGCGGTGAACAACGAAAGCGTACTGGCCGCCTTTATCAGAACCTCAGGCTTTATTTACGGGCCTTTGGTAGGGCTATTTATTTTCGGGATTTTCGATAAGCGAATCGTAAAAGACCAATGGCTGCCTTTTGTGGCCATCGCGGCACCCCTCATCAGTTTTGTTATCGATGTAGCCACTGAGCAATGGTTTGGCTATGGCATCTTGGTCATTAACAGCCTCATTGCCCTTGGCGGGATATACATACTTTACTTTTTTACACCTAAAAATTATCAGGAGGAAAAATATGAACAGGTTGAAAAATTACAGTTTTAAACTTACTGCGTGCCTTTTTGTGGCCATGCTTTTTTGCTTTCAAGCTTGTGAGCAAGCTGAAAGAGAAAACGCAAGTACTTCTGCATCTTATCAGGAATTGGCCCAAGGCTTTAAAAATCCACCAACTGCGGCTAGGCCTAAAAACTATTGGTGGTGGTTGAACGGCTATACCGATTCGCTTACCATGATACAAGAATTAGAGGCCATGAAAGCCGCTGGTATCGGTGGGTTAGATTTATTCGAAATCGGGGCAAAAGCTTGGTACAATGATGGGGTAATTCCTGCTGGTCCAGCTTTTTTGAGCGAAGCCTCGCTGGCACACATTAAAATTGCCGTAGAAAAGGCAGGTGAATTGGGTCTAGAAGTCGGTTTTAATACGGCCAGCAGTTGGAATGCCGGCGGCAGTTGGATACCACCTAAGTACGCAGCCAAATCGCTGTATTTTTCTGAGTTGAAAGTTTCGGGCCCTACTGACACCAAAGAGGTGTTGCCTTTTCCTAATGTGTTAGAACAGGCAGGCGATTGGGGTAGCAATATCGAGTTGGATGCAGACGGCCGACCTGTTTTTTATGAAGAAGTCGCCGTGCTGGCTTTTCCTGCTGAACAGGAGGTTTTAGATACCGCCAGCATAAAAGTTTTGAATAGTAACTTTAACCCACAAACCGAAACCTTAACATGGGAAGTGCCTGCAGGCGATTGGGTGATTACCCGCTATTTGGTCTCCAATTCAGGTGAACCGCTTAAAACGGCCAGCCCAAACTCTGAGGGGCCCATTATAGATCATTATGATCCTGAAGCCACGGAGTTTCATTTCAATTACATTGCAGAAAAACTAGAGTCTGTACTGGGCGACTTGAGCAAAACAGCCATTGAATATTTTTACTTGGCCAGTTACGAGGCGAGGGGCCTCACTTGGACGGTTACTCTCCCTAAAGTTTTTAAAGCACAGCACGGGTATGAAGTCCATAAATTCTTACCAGCCATTTTTGGCAAACCTATCAACTCCGTAGCATTTACCGATGCCTTTAAATACGATTACAACCAAACCATTTCTGAGTTGATGATCAAAAATCATTACCGAAAAGGGCGTGAGTTTTGTGAAAAACACGATATTAAACTAGCCTCGGAAGCAGGAGGCCCCGGATTGCCTTTGCACAACGTACCCGTAGAGACTCTAAAAGCCTTGGGCTCACTCGACCAGCCTAGGGGCGAATTTTGGAAGCGAGACGAAGTGCATCTAGATGAACAAGACATAGACATTATGTGGCTAGTAAAAGAAATCGCAGCGGCCTCACACATCTATCAGCGCAAAATTGTGGAAGAGGAAGCTTTCACCAGTTTTTACCAATGGCAGTTTGGGCCAAAAGATATTAAACAGCTGGCCGACAGGGCGTTTTGCGAGGGCATGAATAGAGTTGTAGTGCATGGGGCCAGTCATACACCCAATGAATTTGGTTACCCCGGAATCACCTACTTTGCTGGAACGCATTACAATAACAAACGCGTGTGGTATCCTATGGTAAGGCCTTTTAACGATTACTTAGCGCGCATTTCTTGGATTTTGCAGGAGGCGAATTTTCAAGCCGACGTACTTTATTATTATGGCGATAGGGCACCCAATTACGTGCGCCCGAAAAACACGACATTTACTGCTGGCAATGGCTACGATTACGAGATCATTAATAATGAAATTTTGCTGCGCGATTTGTACGTAGAAGATGGCCTATTGAAATTACCTTATGGGGTTGCATTCAAGCTATTGGTATTGGATGATGAAAAAACCATGAATCCGAAGGTATTGCAAAAGCTTAAAGAATTGGCAGAGCAAGGCGCGATCATAATCGGCCCGAAACCAAAGGGGGCTCCCGGTTTAGGCGCGCAAAATATCAAACCTGAAATAGAGACTTTATGGCAGGATGCAAGCAAGGGCAAACCTGATTTTAAACAAAGGAAAATTTGGTCGGAGCTATCTCCAAAACAGGCACTCTCCTATTTAGGAGTTGGGCCTGTTTTTAATTATTCGGGGATTGAAGAGACAGCGCCCGATTTTATACACTATGCCAAGGATGATATAGATTTTTTCCTCGTCAGAAACACAACTCAAGAAAGCCTGACCAAAACCTGTTCTTTTCGCACAGCAAACAAAGCTGTTGAGATTTGGGATCCTATGAGTGGTAATATCATCCCTTTAAAATCCTACTCGCAACAAAATGGCCAAACCGATATTGAGTTGGCTTTTGAGCCTGAGCAATCTTACTTTATCGTGTTTAGCAAATCTAAACCTGAAAATTTAGATAATGATCAATTGCAAACGCAGCATTTGGTAGATGGCAAACTGATAACAAAAAAGGCTTCAACACAGCTTTTAGATTTAAGCACCGGCTGGCAAGTAAGTTTTGATGAAAATTGGGGCGCTCCATCAGAAGCTCAATTCCCACAGCTAATTTCTTGGGCCGACAGTGAAATTGAGGGGATTAAATACTACTCTGGCATAGCCACTTATCATAAAAGCTTCGATTTTGATAAGGGCCAAATTAAGAATGGGACAAGTATCTTTTTAGACTTTGAGCAAATCGAAAAAATGGCTCGAGTAAAAGTTAATGGAAAAGAAGTCGGCATTCTTTGGTGCAAACCTTATTTATTGGATATAACGGAATACTTAAAAAATGGAGAAAATACCTTGGAAATTGAAGTAGGCAATACCTGGTCTAACAGATTAACAGGCGATGCTATAACAGGTGAAAAATATACCAATACCAACATTACAGCTGGCCCTGAGCTCAATGAAAAGCCTTGGGCTGAAGTACCTTTGCTGCCTTCTGGTTTGATTGGTAAAGTTGAATTGAAGAGCTATGAATTACCTCAGTGAATGCAATGGTTTGAAGCAGTCAGTAACATTTTTCCACATGCTAACTTTTTAAGAGTTTTTCTTGCTTTAATATCACCCTTTCAGGGTTTTGTTTATGCATTTATGATTCATGCTATTATAATAGCACCTCTTCGAGGTTGTTATGCGTACCTGAGTAGTTATTATTATATTAAGTCCTAGTAAGAGCTATCCTGGAAGGTTCTTAAATATTAAATTCTATCTCATTATTTATGATGAAAAAGCACGTTTTTATGAATTTGAGTCTATTCATTGCCTCACTTCTACTCTGCTTGCCCTCATTGGCTCAAGACAGACCTAATATCATTTTTATCTTGGCTGATGATTTGGGTTACAAGGACTTGGGATGTTATGGCAATCCGTTCAACGAGACCCCTGTTTTAGATCAAATGGCAGCCGATGGCATGCTTTTTACCCAAGCTTATGCGCATCCTGCTTGTAGCCCATCTAGGGCTGCACTCATGACCGGTAAACATCCCGCTCGATTAGGCATTACTACAGCACTGGGCCTTAATAGGCAAGATGAAAGCTCTCCGGTCATCACTCCTAAGGTAGCCGATTTTCTGCCTACAGATGAAATTACTTTGGCAGAGTTGCTTAAGAAAAATGGTTATGCAACCGGCATGGTGGGCAAGTGGCATTTGGGGAATGATGAAAGTACCTTGCCACATGCCCAAGGCTTTGACTATGATAGGGTGATTGGAAAAAATGGCCTCGACTATTACAACTACAGCATTACTAGCGGTGGAAAAGAAATATTTTTAGATGAGGGTACTGATTATTTAACCGATAAGCTTAGCGAGTATGCGCTCGAATTCATCCAACAGCAAAAAAAAGAAAAGCCATTTTTCTTGTACTTGGCCTACTCTGCCCCGCACCTTTTGATTGTGCCCAAGGCAGAAAAGGTGAGCAAATACATGTTTAAACTGAGGAAGTTCGATAAAAAATACAATCCTTATTATGCCACGATGATTGAAAGTATGGATGAAGGGATTGGCCATATTTTGGCCGAATTGAAGAGAAAAGAGATGCTCGAGAACACCTTGCTAATTTTCAAATCGGATAATGGAGGCGTAGGCATGGATCAGATTGCTTATCGGCCTACTTCTATGGAGCCATTACGCAAATGGAAAGGCCATGTGTACGAAGGCGGCGTGCGCGTACCTTTGATCATGCAATGGCAAGGGCATTTACCGGCAGGTACCCAAAATGATAACTATTTGGTCATAGAGGATTTTCTTCCCACGCTTATGGAATTGATTGGTGAAAAAGATTTGCCTACTACTTTAGATGGACAGAGCTTTTTGGCTTCAATGAAAAATCCCACAGAGGAGTATGAGCATGGGCCTGTATATTTTCATTTCCCGCATTTTAGTGGGCAAGGCGGTTATCCTGCCGGAGCTGTTAGGGATGGCGCATGGAAGCTGGTAGAGAACTACGAAACTGGCAAAACAGAACTTTTTAACCTAAAAGAAGATGTATCGGAGGGCAATGATTTAAAGCATGAAAATCCTGAAAAGGCAAAAGCGCTTTGGCAAATGCTGCAAGACTGGCAAAGAGATGTTGGCGCAAAAATGCCAAAAAAGAAATTTCCTCATCAATACTAAATCATATCGGTGTTTACACAAAATAATGGTTGTTTTATTATACACAAAACCTAATCTTTCAGCTCTTTGGTCTTAGGCTTCTTTTTGGATTTAACATCTTTCCTCAGAGCCTTTACTAAACTGAAACAACAAGCAATGACTACAAGGCTTTGCGGCAACCCTGCTGAAATGGAAGCGGTTTGGAGTGCCTCAAGGCCACCTGCCATGAGTAAAGCAGCCGCGGCGGCTCCTTCTGATATGCCCCAAAAAGCCCTTTGGGCCACAGGCGGATTAGGATGTCCGCCTGAGGTAACCATATCGTCTACCAAAGAGCCTGAGTCTGAGGAGGTAATGAAAAACACCACAACCAGTAGAATGCCTACCCATTGCGTAATACTGGAAAATGGCAAATGAGACAACAGCGCATTGAGGGAAATCGCTACATTTTCTTGCACTACTTGGCCTAATTGCACGCCTTCATTTATTTGGAGATGCGAGGCCGTACCTCCAAAAATGGAAAACCACATAAAAGTGACCAAGGTGGGTATGAGCAACACGTAAAAGATAAATTCTCTGATGGTTCTGCCTTTAGAGATTCTTGCTACAAATATGCCCACAAAAGGACACCAAGACAGCCACCAACCCCAGTAAAAAAGTGTCCAATCAGATTGCCATTCGGTATTGGGGCGGATGTCTAGCCACAGGCTCATGCTCACTATTTTTTGCAAATAGCCGCCAAATGTGGTAACAAACAACTTTACTTGATAAAGCGTAGGCCCTGCAAAAAAAACAAAGGCCATGAGTACAAACATAAGCCCAATGTTAGAAAGGCTGAGGTATTTAATGCCTTTGCCCACACCAGAAATGGTGGAGGTTACGGCAATTGCTGTAATAATGGCGATGAAGATCGGAAGAGCACAC